>CAZMDP010000406.1:0-3320 GCA_964565015.1 uncultured Prolixibacteraceae bacterium
GTATCAATATAAAAAACCAAAAAGCCATAAAGGTATCCGGTTCTGATGTGCATATTCAGTATTGTCAACTGCAATAAAGGCATTTTCAATTCCCTTGATCTGTTTTTGAGGTTTGTTCCTGCCTCCTACCTCGACAGTAAATTTTCCGTCAATTACAAAATCGCCCGACCGGGCGTACCCGACATCATGTTTTTCCCTTGTCTGGTTGAAAAAAAATGTTTCTCTTATACTTCCCGGGTTGGCATGGCCTGGTGAGAGTGCATAAAACTGGTTAGTATTGTTAAGGTAAACTTTTTCGGGTTTGTTCATTTTGCTGTTTCCCTTTGTTTCCGTTTGTAAAAGCATGATAAGGTCGGCACGTTCCAGCAGATAAAGGTAGCGTAAAAGTGTTTCGCGGCTTATGCCAACTTGCTTACTTAATTTCACGATATTGGGTTTAAACGGAACCATTTCAGAAAGTACTGATAATAAAATTCGTAAATGATGAATGGCATTAAAATCAATATTCTCCACCGAAGGCAAATCTACATCGAGAACATGGTTTACAATTTGCTTAATCCTGATAGGATACTCAAGTAATCCTTCCGAAAAAAATGGATAATAGCCCCACCTTATATATTCCTCAAAAAGTTTTATCGGCTTAACCTCCTGCAAGATGGCAAGAATTGGTTTTGATGGGTTACCAAAAACTTCATCAAGTGTCAGAACCGGAAAACTGATCCCATATTTAAATTCAATATATTCCCGAAATGATAGCCCATTCAATCTGTATAGAATTGCACGCCGGCTCAGGTCAGCCTTACCTTTAAATATATCGAGTGCTGATGATCCTGTAACAACCATTTTCAATTCAGGATAATAATCATAGCTGCTTTTTAATTCCTGTGACCAGTTTTTATACTTATGTACTTCATCCAGGAAAAGGTATTTGCCACCCCGCTTTACAAATTCTCCTGCAAAATCAACCAAATTGGTTTTTGAAAAATATAGATCGTCAAGACTTGTATATAGAACCTCATCGGTTTTATCCATTAGATTTTCCTTAATATATTGCAACATCAGGGTTGTTTTTCCTGTACCTCTTGCCCCAACTATTACATTTAGACGGTTGTTCCAGTTAATGCTGCTCCTCAAATACCTTTTAAATCTCAGGTCAACTGAATTGACCATTGATGTTGAAATTTGAAATAAACTTTCCATATTGCCAAATCATTTCTGCAAATATAATAATAAAATGTCAAATGCATTCGACAAAAATCAATTAAAATGTCAGATGCGTTCGACAAAATACTATATTGTTTTCCAATAAATTGATTTTGATAGGCATCATCAATATATTTCAGAATTCACAGAAAATTTTTTGCACTAACTTGCAGCAAATTAATTTACCAGTTTTCAACTGAACCATTTTCTTTCTGATGGAACTATTAAATAGGAAGCAACACCGGATAACCCTTCACCCCTTGGGCAAGCAGCTGCTGGTCAACGACCAGACGCCGCTTATTGACGCCCTGCACGAATACGGTGTGGAGTTCCCGTGTGGCGGAAAGGGAACCTGTGGTAAATGCCGGGTGAAACTTCTGGCTGGTGAGATCGAAATGTCCGAAGTTCACCGGCAAAAACTCCGGAGCCTGAACCTTGAGCCGAATTGGCGGCTGGCCTGTTACAGCCGGTGCACCAGTGATATTACTCTCGAAATCGGGCAATTCGACCACCTGATCCTTGCCGATGAATCGGATTTCAGGTTCACGCCTTCAGAAGGTTTTGGCGTTGCTGTGGATGTGGGTACCACAACGCTTGTGGCACAACTGGTTGATCTTTCAACCGGAAAGGTGCTGGCTGCCGAAACCGGACTGAATCCGCAGGTAAAATTCGGAGCCGACCTCATCTCACGCATTCAGGCAGGTGTGGATGGCCACACCGCTGAAATGGCCGGGCTTATCCGCGACGCCGTGGGTGCGATGATTCTTAAAATGCTGGAAAACCACCCGGTGAAACTGAACAGGGTGGTGCTGGTGGGAAATTCGGCCATGCGGCTTTTTTTTGGTGGCCATGATGTTAAGCCCTTGTCGATGTATCCGTTTCATATCGGGCATTCAGCTATTCAGTTTTATTCACCCGACGAACTTGGCTGGAATTTCCGGGTAAGTGAATTTATCGGATTTTATCCCTCCATGGGCAGTTTTGTGGGCAGTGATATCCTTGCCGGAATTGCCGCCACTGCCATGCACTTCAGGGATGAGTTTACCGCCCTGATCGACCTGGGTACCAATGGCGAAATTGCCATCGGAAACCGGCAGGGGATCGTGTGTGCCTCCACTGCCGCCGGTCCTGCTTTCGAAGGGGCCTGCATATCCATGGGAATGAGGGCAGTCACCGGAGCCATTTCTTCGTTGCGCCTCGATAATGCAACCATGCATGCCGAAGTTATTGGAAACACCGCGCCCAAAGGAATATGCGGCAGCGCCCTGATCGATGCAGTATCCATTCTCAGGCAAACCGGGCAGATCGGGATGTTTGGTGAAATCCTGTCGGGGGCTGAAAGTGTGCCTGTTGCCGGCCAGGTTATCCTTACACAAAAAGACATCTATGAATTTCAGTTGGCTAAAGCCGCCATTGCTGCCGGCCTTGAGATTCTTACCCAAAACCTCGGCATAGCGGTTGGCGATATATCCAAACTTTATATTGCCGGTGGGTTCGGGAATTATATCAACATTGATCATTTAGTAACTACCGGAATGACTGAGATAGATCGTGAAAAAATCCAGAGAATGGGAAATACTGCCCTTATTGGAGCTAAAATGTTCCTGTTTATGACACCCGGTTCGGTAAATGAAATACTCGCGATTACCCGGCACATCAACCTCGAAGGGCATCCCGGTTTTCAGGATATTTATGTGGAGAAAATGATCATGGGATGATAAATACCTGATCCATTTAAACACTTCCATGGATAGTATCATCATCAAGGGCAACATCAAACTGCGGGTATCTAAGCTGGTTGCCAGGAATGAAAAGGAGCCCATTTACACACCAGACTGGATAGGTGATGAAAAATTCAGGGACTAAAGGTTGCCCTTACATGGAATTCACTATATTTATTATTTTCGCTTAAGTGTAAAAAGTAAACTGTGGAGCTACCTTGCTCCCTCCATTTGCCACGCGATGCAACCGCGCGGCAGCCAGGGTGAATATAAGCGATGGCGGCTTAGCAAATGCAGGATGGATTGACAGACCCACAATGGATGCAGGTCAAGGGCCCCGGAGGGGTGAAATATGGGTAGTACAGAGGTATCAAAAATGAATTCGATCCCAGCCGG
>CAZMDP010000407.1:0-3319 GCA_964565015.1 uncultured Prolixibacteraceae bacterium
TAACCCGGTTTTCTTTATCAAATCAGAAAGCATTTCATTTTTTTGCTTCTTGTAATCAGCCATATGGCTGAATTTTACTATCTTTTCGGGAGCTAAATTAATGGTAAATGAAAATTAAATCGGTAAATATAATTTTGGTTTCACTCGCTACAATCATAATTTTGGCTGGGCTGGATAGAACTGCTGCTCAGAATGAGAGCACTTACCGGTTTCACGAACTTACCATTTATACCATACCGGCTCCGGTTGAGTTCGACTGGAGTTCCCCTTCCACGTTGTTAAATTCGTACAAACGCGGATTTATAGCCAATTTTTTCAAGGGAGGCGATTATGTACTTGGGCACATGTTTTTTAAACTCACAACACCCCTGCTTCCCGAACCTGTTTACAAAGGAATGGCTTCGGCCTCGCGTGCCGAACAAAGGAAACTTGTTTTAAGCGACAAAATCGGACTGGGTATTTTAGGGGTTGGCCTCGGTGGACGGATGGAGACAAACGAAAAGCTCGAACAGATCATCCGCAAATATTCAAACAGAAATAAGCTGGCTGCTATAACCTACAGGCTGAGCGAGAGCTCCACAAAAAAGATACTTGAATTTATCGATAGTTTCAGTACAGAAAATGAAAATGGGCACAGGCCCAACCTGCATTATGGTGGGGCCTTCTGGCCGCTTTTTGAAGACGAAGGCGCCGGATGTTCGGCATTTGCGGTTTCCCTGCTCGAACTGGCAGGCATTAATAATAAAAAGCCCGATTGCTGGCGTGTTGAAATTGACATTCCTATGAACCTGATAGGGGGAATGCTCAATACTTCTAATCATGTTTCACTGAAGGATATCAGGTCTGCAAACCAATGGTACTCCGGCAATGGCGAACCAAACGTAAGTTATATACCTTTCTGGATTTATGATCCTACTTATGTTTATAATTGGATTGTTGAACAAATAAAAAGCATTGGTGAAAATAAAGAATCTCTTTATAAAGATGCAACCGCGTATAAATTACCCCGGCTTTTTGCTGATGTAAGAGAATATGAACCGGAACCGGGAAAAGAAATTTTTACCAAACGTAATGACCAAAATATTTTCATCAACCACTTCAGGCAGCACAATGGTTTGGAAGCTAACCCTCCGGCAAAGTAAAATTGATAATTTTTGTTAACGCACCCTGACATTTTTTCGTTTTAAGTATCTTAGCGCCCTTTAATTTTGATGTTCATGCAAATACGTATAATTAACCGGTCAACCAATGAGTTGCCTTCATATAGTACAGCCCATTCGGCAGGAATGGACCTGAGGGCTTTTCTCACTGAGGATGTGGTTTTAAAACCTTTGGAAAGAAAGCTTATCCCTACAGGCCTTTATGTTGAGATTCCTGAGGGATATGAAGCACAGATCAGGCCACGAAGCGGTCTTGCCCTGAAAACCGGCGTTACGGTGCTGAATACCCCCGGAACCATTGATGCAGACTACCGGGGCGAAGTTGGGATTATTCTGGTAAACCTTTCGAATGAAGATTTTACCATCCGAAACGGCGACCGTATTTGCCAGATGGTGGTGGCACGCCACGAAAAAGTTGAATGGGTTTTGAGCGAAGTCCTCGAAGAAACCTCCCGGGGAGAGGGTGGATTCGGACATACCGGTAAAAATTAAGTGAATGAAAAAATTATTGATATATCTGTTGTTGTTTGCCTCTGTATTTGTGATTTCATGCACAGGTTCACGCAAAACGGCCGTAACGAAACAGGATTCGGCAGCACCTCAGGAACTTAGCGAAGATAAACAGAAAGAATTTCAGTATTTGTTTATTGAGGCGCTGAAACAAAAAACCATTGGCAACATGCAAAGGGCTGTTTCGCTGTTATCGGCGTGTCTTGAGATCGATCCAAACTCTTCGGCTGCCATGTACGAACTGGCCAATATTCATGTGGCAAACAACGACCTTACCAGCGCTACGCTTCTGCTCGAGAGAGCCATCAGCCTGAACCCTACCAACAAATGGTATAAATTGCTGTTGGCCCGTATTTACACCCAGACCGGAAAATTTACCGAATCGGCAACCCTTTACGATCAGTTGTTGCGGATCGAACCCGAAAATCAGGAGTTCATCTACATGAAAGCCATGATGTTTGCCTCTGCAAAAAAGTACGACGAAGCCATTAAAGCTTTTAACGAACTTGAAAAGAGGACTGGCATAAATGAACATATTACCCTTATGAAGGAACAGGTTTATCGTGATGCCGGTAAGCCCAAAGAAGCGTTGGCCGAAATACAGCGTTTAATTGAATTCAATCCTGCCGAACCCCGTTATTACGGCCTCCTTGCCGATGCTTATCTCGATAATGGGGACAAGGAAAATGCCATGAAGTATTATAACAAAATCCTCGAAATGGATCCCGACAATGGGTATGTACATTTTTCACTGGCAAACTTTTATCGTGCCGAAAAAAATGGGGAGCTTGCTTTCTTTCATACCCTTAAAGGTTTTGAGAGCAATGAAGTTGATATGGATACAAAACTTCAGTTGTATCTGATGCTTACCGGCAGTAAGGATGAACTGAGTTTTAGCGATGAACAGATCGAAAAACTGATCAAAACATTAATCGAAAACAATTACGACGATTTCAGGGTGTACACGGTTTATGCCGATTTCCTGATACGCAACAAACGTTTGAAGGAGGCTCAGGAACAACTGCTCAGTGTTTCCGACCTTGGCATCAACGATTTTATGGTTTGGCAGCAAATCCTTTATATCGATAATGAACTGCAGGATTGGCAAAGTTTGTACAATCATTCGAAAACCGTTATCGATATTTTTCCAAACCAGCCCGAATATTATTTCTTCCATGCCATTGCATGCGTGCAGCTTTCGAAACCCGAAGAGGCCATTTCAATTGCCGACGAGGGACTAATGTATGTGGTGGACAATCCGCAAATGTCGGGTCAGTTGACCTTTATCAAAGGAGAATCGTACTATAAAATGAAAAAATACGATGAGGCCTTCAGGTACTTTGATGAAGCGCTGAAATTTGACCCCGAAAACTTTATTGCGCTGAACAATTATGCCTACTACCTTTCGCTGGCCGAACGCGACCTTGACAAGGCCGAACGTATGAGCGGAAAAGTTGTTGAGCGCTTCCCCGATAATCCCACATACCTCGATACGTATGCATGGGTTCTCTTTAAGAAGAAAAATTATTCGCTTGCCAAATTTTATATGGAAACGGCCCTTAAGAACAGTGGGAGTGAGAATCCGACCCTGCTCGACCACTATGGAGATATTCTATTTATGCTCGACCGTGTTGAGGAAGCGGTTGAAT
>CAZMDP010000408.1:0-3318 GCA_964565015.1 uncultured Prolixibacteraceae bacterium
GGTGGAACTACTTCATTTTCTTCACATTTAGCATGTAACGTTTCTTCAACGAGCTTTCCGGTTATTCCGGTACAAACAATCCGGTGAGGGGTAAACTGTTGCCAGTTGAATGAAAGCCATTCCATTACATCTTTTTTTCGGTTATCGTGGGCAACTATGCCTATGGTTTTCTTTTTCTTCATTTTGTCGAGTTTTCATTTTCAGATCAAAGATAGGTATAAAATAAAGGCAGGCTACCTGGATAAACGGTAGCCTGCCAGACACAACGAAAACTTAATTTAAAGACTTTTTTTAAGTTCTTCAATCCACATATCAAGTCTTTCGGGTGTTAATCTTGCCTGATTTTCCTGATCAAGAATAAGTCCAACAAATTTTCCGTTCTGAAGTGCCTTCGATTTTTCGAAAGTATATCCTTCAACCGGGGTCTCCCCTATTACTTCGGCCCCACATTTTCTGACCAGGTTTGCCATTAAACCAACCGCATCGCCAAAATTTTCGGGATATCCTTTTTGGTCGGCTAATCCGTATATCGCAATTTTTTTCCCTTTTAAATCCATTTCTTCGATAGCTGGCACAAACTCGTCCCAATAATTTGGTAGTTCGCCATCGAACCATGTTGGTACACCAAGGATTAAAAAATCGTAACTTAAAAATTCTTCTTCGGTAACAGTCTCTGCATTTACAGGTTGAATAGTATCTGCCCCGAACTTCTCAATGATTTTTTCTGCTATCAATTTAGTTTTATGGGAGTTAAAGCTGTAAAATATTCCTATTTTTTTCATATCGGAGTTTCATTTAATATTTTAACATTTCTAAAGCTGCATTATATATTCTCTGCATATCCGGCAGGATTGCTTTTTCGAGTATCCGGTTAAAGCCCACCGGTGTAAAAGTTGAACCCACCCGACGAACCGGACTATCGAGCCACTCAAAGGCATTTTCCATTATAATTGATGCAATTTCGCCACCAAATCCACCAAAAACTTTATCCTCATGGACCACCAGAGCGCGGTTGGTTTTCTTAACCGAATTGAGAATCATTTCCGTATCCAATGGAATCAGGGACCGGAGATCAATTACTTCCACATTGTACCCTTCGCCGGCTAACTTTTCTGCAGCTTCGAGCGATAAATGGGTTGTATTACCATAGGTTATGATGCTGAGATCAGTTCCTTCCCTTCTTATCCTTGCTTTACCGAAAGGGACTTCAAAATCATCGGGTATAACCGTAGCAGCCTTCGGATCCTGATAGAGCGCTTTTGGCTCCATAAACATGGTCAAACCTCTGCTTCGAATTGCTGTTCGCAGTAAACCTGCCGCATCGTCGGCAAACGAGGGATAGACAATACGCACTCCGGGAATAGCGACCAATGATCCTTCGATGGTTTGCGAATGATATAGTCCTCCACCAATATACCCACCCGAAGCAAGCCTTATGGTTACGTTGGGCGTAAATTTGCCGTTTGTACGCCAGTAATCGTGGCTCGAATCGACATACTGCTCCATAGCTGGCCAGAAATAATCGGCAAACTCTGCACCTTCGACAACTATCCTGATTTTTTCATTGTACCTCGACATACCGTTGGCTGTTCCCAAAATGAAATCTTCAGCAATTGGAGCATTGAATACACGTTTTTTTCCAAATTCCTTTTGTAACCCTTTGGTAACATTGAAAATTCCACCTTTTTCTTTATTGGCCACATCCTGTCCCCAGATGAAAGTATCGGGATTATGCCTGAATTCGGCTTTTAAAGTTTCGTTCAGGGCCGTAATCAGTTTTTTCTTTTCACCTTCCTGATTATGGACTCCATCAGGATACTTTTCTGCTTTATATGGTTCGGGCAAAACAAAATCGTAGATACTTTCGGGCGACGGATCGGGGGCTTTCATAGCTGCCTTATGAGCAGCTTTTACCTCCTGCATGGCAACCTCTTCCATTGCAACGAGCTCTTCTTCGGTAAATCTTTTATACCGGATGAGCAAACGCCTGAATTTTGACAAAGGATCGTATTCCTGCACATAGTTTCGCTCTGCTTCGCTTCTGTAAAGATCGTGCCGGTCGGAGTTTGAGTGCGAATGCAGCCTGACACAATTTGCCTGAACAATCACAGGGCCATGCTCTTCCTTGATAATCCTGCGGGCTTCGGCCATTGCATTCATTGAGTCGAATACGTCCTTCCCATTACAATGGATAATCTTCAGGTTCTTAAAACCGATAAAATTATTGGCTACTTTTCGGTTTGCGGTCTGGTCTTTTTTCGGGACAGATATGCCATAACCATTATCCTGAATAACAAAAATTACAGGTAATTTTTCCCTGTCGGCTCCATTTATGGCTTCGTAAACGTAACCTTCGCTCACCGAAGATTCTCCCTGACTGCTGATTACTATGGCATCGTCTTCATAATATTTAATTGCCCTGGCCGTACCTACTGCATGTAAGGTGTGGTTCCCGGTCGATGATGAGGTATTGTGGATATTCCATTCCGGTTTGGCGAAATGGTTCGACATGTGCCGGCCACCTGTACCGGGATCGGTTGCTTTTGATATGCCGTTCAGGATCAGCTCTTCAGAAGTCATTCCGGCCGATAATGCAGTCAGCATATCACGATAGTATGGGAAAAGATGATCTTTCTCTTTAATAAAATTCTGGCCAATGGCCAGTTGTATACCATCGTGACCGGCATAAGGTGCATGATAAGACCAGCCAATGGCCTGCTTAAGGTAATTTGGAGCACGGTCGTCGATGGCACGTCCTACAGTCATCAGATGGTACCACTTAGCCAAGATATCTTTTGGTGTCTTTTTAATAGAATAAATTTCAGGAATTTCAGTATTTTTCATTTTGTTGTTTTTTAATCGTTGATAATCATTATTAAGACCGTGAGATCAAACGCTCCTGTTAAGATCAAATGCTTCAAGATAGTCGGCAATTCGCCTGAGGAATGCACCTCCGAGTGCGCCGTCAACCACACGATGGTCATACGATAAGGATAAGAACATTTTATGGCGGATAGCAATTACATCGCCGGTTGGTAGTTCAATGACAGCCGGTTTTTTCTCGATACTTCCCGTTGCCAGGATGGCAACCTGTGGCTGATTGATTATCGGGGTACCGATGATGTTCCTGAACGAACCGAAATTAGTAATGGTAAAGGTTCCATCCTGAATGTCTTCAGGCGAAAGTTTATTTTTCCGGGCTGCGTCGGCAAGTTTGTTCAGGCTTTTAGTCAACCCAACCAGATTCTTTTCATCGGCATTCTTTATAACCGGAACAATCAGGTTCCCGTCAGGTTTTGCAACCGCAATACCGCTATT
>CAZMDP010000409.1:0-3290 GCA_964565015.1 uncultured Prolixibacteraceae bacterium
GCATATCCCTGTACCTGGTTGGTTACAGCCTGTGCAAATTTTCGTGCTTTTTCGATATCGCCCGATGCTACTGTTTTAGCGTCGAGTATCCGGTCGGCCTGTTCGCGGGCTGCAGCCCGCTGTTCCCAGGGGAGGAGCTCTATCTGTCGGTTAATCCGTTCGGCAATCCGGCGCGTTGCGTCCATCCGTGCAGCATTTTCGCGGATATTTTCAATAAATGTAGCATGGGCATAATCGTCGAATACAGTACGGTTACGGACTATCTGCCCTGTTTTATGCGAATCGATCAGGTCTTGTTCGGCCTGCAGGTTCGACTGGTGGTGGATGATCCTGAGATCGAAGTCTTTTATGCGGCGGGCAATGTTTTCGGCTTCCGAGGCGGTTTTGGCAGTCCGTAACGCATTCTGCGCTTCGTTGCGGTCGGCAATATCCCGCTCGAGGTTTCGCTTAATTATATTCACCATTTCGGTATGAAAGGCAATGGCCTCCTGCTTCACCTGAAGTTCTTTTTCATCCTCTTTTTGTTGGTCATTCTGTACCGGTTTGTCCGCAGTTTCATGCTTTGGGGGCATTTGCTGCTGATTGGTTTTTGGTTTCTCTTTATCGATACCCGCCATCATATCGTTATTGAACGCAATTACAACTTCATCGGGAACGATCCATGAATCGGAGGGATAATTAAATTGTTGCCATTTGTTCTGGCTGGTCCATTGCAGCGCCGTTTCGAAAAAACGGTAAGCTAAAGTTTTTTCCTGCAGCATTTTCTGGAAACTATCATTCCAAAGCCCTCTGTTTTCTTTCAAATCAATGGCAATCCATTTTCTTATTTGTTCATCCGAAATTTTTGAAAATTCAGGGATATTGGGGTATTCAAATTTCTGAAGGTACTGCGACTCTCGGCCCTGTCTCGGCCCATCGATCCAGGTTCCCGAATAAGTCTGCTTTCCTGCCAGGTTTTCCCTGATAAAAGAATCGGCGAAATCGCCCGATGAAACATTCCCCTTAAGGTCGGACATTCCTAAATTACATTCAATGCAGGTTCTAATGCTGAAATATGTCTCTTTTCCGTTTTGGGTGGCCTTGAAAATATAAACAAATTTCGGATTATATACCAACCCAAGTTTCTCTTCGTTTTCGCCGCCCTGAAACATGTTATACTGGCCATCGGAAATAAAAATATTGTCCTGGTATCCGGCCCAGCAACCCTCGGGCCCTTCTTGTGTGAAAAACTTACGGTACCGGCGCTGTGCCTCACATTTAGCCTCATTCGGATTGGGCGGGTTACCCAATGCATCGATCTGCGCGGCAAAGCTTTTCATTGCAGCTTCGAGCGATTTCAGGGTTTTTGCGTACAGGGCAGCTTCGGCCATAACGGTTTCCCAGGCTTGTTGGTCGTCGGCCTCAGTGGCGAGGGCTGCATCAAACATTATTATCTGCATGTCGTTCAGATTGCGTATATAGGCTTCGCGGCAGGCCAGGAACTGACTGACTATTGGATTTAGTTTATTCAGATAGTCGATTATTTCCTGTGTGGGAAAATCAAACAGAGGTGCCCAGACATTTTCAAATTTACGTGCTTCATCTTCGGGCATGGGGCCGTAAACCAGGCGCATGGATTCGAACGCCAGTGATACGGCCGAATTGTAATTGAGCTGTGACAGGTTTTTAAGGTCGGGGATGATGGGCGGTATAGCAGCCTCAATACCCTTGGGCATTTCTGTTTTGGCCTGTGAACTGCTTTTTTGCCAGGGTAACCCCAATTTATCGGTGCCAGGTGCACACGGATCGGTAAAAGAAAATTTTATTTCGGGGATAGCTCCTTTTTCTGTTACAGGAACCTGTATTTCAAACTCTGGAACAGGTTTTTTTTTTAATGAGGCCGATCCTGCCGAAGGGATGTTTTTACCGGTTTGTACCGTATTTTGGGAGGGACCAGCCTGTGCTGTTTGCTGTTCCCCCTCTTTTTTTGTGCTTCCAGTTGAGGTTTGATTTACGGCTACGGCCTGGTTTTGATTTTTTTGGACTGTCTGGTTCTGTTGTACAGCCGGAGCAGGAGGAGTGTCGGGCGGTGGGGGTGTTCCCTTTCCGTCGCCGCGCCCAATTTTCCCGATAAAGGCCACAGCTTCGCCCGATGGTTCGGCTGTGGTACCGCTTTCGCTTATCTCGACCTGGTGCATTTCAGTTCCGATATTGTAGTTCAGGATAAACCGGCGCTGGTTGGTAGTCCGCGATTTTACAATTATCAGATGTCCGTTCTTTTGACCGAAGAATGGATATGGAACGGCCGATTTGCGCTGTTCCATAAATTCCTGTGTTTTAGGTAGATCCTGAATGGTTTTCAGGATAAGGCGGTTAAATTCCTGGCTGTTTTCGCAAATAACCGGCTCCTTCTTCAGGGTTATGGAAATTGTCTGCGAATTGTTCTGAAATACGTAGCCGTCGCCGGTTTGATTTTCGCCTTTGTAAAACCAACCGCTAATATCGGAAATAAGGTAGTTTACAAAATTTCGGGGCTGGGGTGGGTTTACAGATTTTGAGCTTACGGTAATTGGAATAAAGTTCACCAGAAAAATAAAAGTGAACAACGGTTTCAAGGTTTTTCTGTACATGGCAATCAAATGATTGGTTTACAGAGCTAAAGTAAGCATTTTTTCTTTTCGTTCTTCAGTTGATCAGCTGATTATACGGATAAAAAAATCCGCAACGGTAAAAGCTGCGGATTTAAGGTTATAGCACCTGAATTTATATTGATAATTATTTTGTCCCGAATTTATATACACAAACTGAATAATACTCTTCACCCGGATTCAAAACGGTTGACGGGAATGCAGGCTGGTTGGGGCTGTCGGGGTAGTGTTGCGTTTCGAGGCACAAAGCACCCCGGTAGGCATAAACTTTTCCATATTTGCCAATGTCGCTGCCATTCAGGAAATTGCCTCCATAAAACTGAATAGCCGGTTCGTTGGTATAGACTTCCATGGTGCGGCCACTGGCCGGTTCAACCACTTTTGCTGCAAAAGTAAGACCTTCGGTTGCTTCAACCAATATCCAGTTGTGGTCATAGCCCAGTCCGTATATCAATTGCTAATCGTCCTGATCAATACGCTCGCCGATGGAAGTCAGCTTTCTGAAATCGAAAGGAGTACCTTCAACCGGCCTGATTTCGCCCGTTGGGATCAACCCTTCGTCAACCGGAGTGAAATAGTTTGCGTTAATCTGCAATAGGTGGTCGTTAACATCACCTTCGCCTGCTCCTTTCAGGTTGAAAAATGAATGGTGGGTGAGGTTTA
>CAZMDP010000410.1:0-3289 GCA_964565015.1 uncultured Prolixibacteraceae bacterium
GCGTATGTGGTATGCACCGATTTCAGTACCGGCGGTGCCGAAGGGATTAAAACATCGGTACTGAAAACCGTTAGCAAAATAATAGGCCCGTTTGCAAAACCCGATAAAATTCAGATTGTTACCGGATTGCCCAAAACCCGCTCAGGCAAAATAATGCGAAGGATTCTGAGAAAGATTGCCGAAAACGAAACCGATAATTTCGGGGACACCACTACCTTGTTAAATCCCGAAATTGTGGAAGAAATCCTTCAGGGATCGAAAGAATTGGCGATTAATTGACGGGAAATAAGCTGAAAAATTAAATAAAGATTATTATTTGGTAAATTGTAATAAAATTAGTTGATCATCCATTTTTAAAGCAGACCCTTATATCCATTTTTCGTACTTTTGAATAACAAAACACATACGATATGGATTTAAAAAAATCATTTGGCATCAGTAAATCGGGTACAAACGAAATACCCAGGCCAAAAAGGGTAATCGAATATATTAACCTCAAACTCGCAGCCATCGGGCAACCGTGGTTTCAATCCGACTCAAGGATGGAGTTTCTGGAACTGGCCAACGACCTGATTAAAAACCACCGGGAGAAAAACCGGTTGCTCGAGGAATACCTGTGTCCGGCCGACCAAAGAATACAATCATTCATTGACAACTATTTGTCCGAATTCAGGGAAACCTTGCACCCGCGACTGCCTTCAACCACTTTTATAGTTGATAGTCATGGCATTTCGAGGGCGTTGTCGTTGCCACCCGATAAGGATGAATTTTATTCGGATATTGTGAGTTCGTACCGTTTGAAACAAGGAGTGCTGAACAATCCCAAATCGGACCGGCGGACTACACAGGGTGTTTTTCATATATCGGAAGGAGGTTTGCCGATACCGGATGATAAAAAAGCCGTGCCAAAACTCACATTTGCCCACCTGCTTACAAAAGCACTACAGCCACCGGCCGATTTGATGGAACTGCCGTTTACCTCGACGCAGGAGAAAAAAGCCCGGGTTTTTGTTTCGCTTTTGCTGAAACCTGTTGTAAGCCCCGGAATTAAAGGCATAACCGCTGAAAAACGTATGGAAATCCGTTTTTTTGCACCGGGCAACCTGGTGAGCAATCTCGATTTTGTAGAATCCATTTTCGGAAATGCAGGCGACCCTTATCTTCCTGAAAACGATTCGGCCTTAAATCCGGAGCAATGGACCGGCCATACCGGTTGCGTAATACTTGCCCCACATCTCATCTACCTGAAAAAGAAAGAGGTGGGACTTCCACACATCAGCCAGGCAACCGAAAGGCAAAAACGCGATGGCATGTGCTGGGAGAGCGAAGATGAACTTTACAACAACGGTGGCGCTTTTAAAATTACGGCCCGTACCGAAGAAGGGGTAATTGTAACGGTTATAGCCGATAACTATTACGGATACTCGAAAAAGGAGGTTAAAACTCAGATAAGTTATGCTGCCAACCTGCTCGGAAATGTGGAAGAAGAACATGCCGGAGGCGCTATAGCCTTTCCCTCTTACAATCTGGGCGATGAATTTTCAGACCACAATCAGTTTATCTGCAACGGATTAACTTTTGCCCAAATGACAGAAATGTACAGCGATTTTATGGAGGTTCATCCCGAAGGTTATGCAGTCGATAAAAATTACCACGATATATGTTATGTCCCTGAAAATGCCTCGTTTAACCTGATGGATCAGAAAGTTTCGTGGGTGAACAGTTCAGGTGAACATTCTATTCGCCTAAATCCAAAAAACACTTACATCCTTCCGGCAGGTTACAAAATCCGAATGGAGAAAAATCCTTATGTTCCTTCCTGGCGGCTGATCGGGTCGGTAGCCGAAGGTACCTTCTGCCATAAACCCTGTACCGTTTCGGGGGGAGGTAAATCGGAGATTTCAAAATCGATAAACGATGCCATAATTTACGGGCCTTTCTTTACCGCCGACTACGAAAACGACTTCAGGAAAGTGGAGGAAATCATCAATAAAGATTACACCAATGTTTACCTCGACCATGTTGTCACCGACCGGAGCAGGCCAATTCTCAGTCCGAAAAGGTCGCTTGGATCTGTAATAAAATTGCTCACCCCTTCGCCAACGCGTTATACCAAAGAGTACAACGATTGGCTCGAAACCATTCCGCATTACATTAAAGGACTGGTTTACATAGTGAAAAGGTTTTATAAACCCGAGTGGGGCGATAACTGGAGGCAGTATTTTACTGTCGATATCATTGACGGCAAACACGGAAACGAGCTTAAATTCAGAAACCGCAAGCTGGTGGCCAGTTATCTGAGGGTGGGCTTAACCAACGATGGATCCTGGCGTACCTTTAAGTTACGGCAGGACTTTATTGCAGCCGATAAAATTCAGAAAGAAGATGATATTACCGCCTCGATTGTTATTCCATCGTCGAAACTCGATTATTTGTGCCCCGATACAAAAAACCCTTCCGTAAAGTTTACCGAAAACTGCGAATACCGTTTCTTCCAAAGGCCCGACGAAGCCATTCACCGAGGCTACGACAAACAGGCCGAAGCCGACCTGGCAACGCCCAATACCTTTATTTCAAATTTCCAGCCATTGACCGTTGCCGATGCCATCGAGATTGTAGATGATGCCATCGAATTCGATAAATATACGCAGCCCATCAAAAAGCTGATCACCGAAGTTGCCGAGAAACAGGATTGCACCTGGTTTGTTTCCTCATCGCATCCGCGAATATGGGAAGGAAAGCCATCGAAAAACATGCGCTACCTGCAAAACCGTCCCGATCTGGTGAACCACCGCGAAAAGTATATTGCCGAGGTAGGGACCCGTATTTTCAGAAAAATTCCGGTTGACAAGCCTGTATTGATGCCGGTAAATGCCGTTTTGGCCGGAAGGCGAAACAATCCGCCCGAACACAATGTAAGGCCGCTTGCTGTTTATAATCCTATACATTATCAGGAACTTCCGGAGTTGTTTATGGATTTTGTCTGTAGCCTTACCGGCAAATCGCCATCAACAACCGGCGCAGGTTCCGAAGGCGCCCTCACCAAAGGGCCGTTTAATGCGCTCAGTCCGGTTACCGACCTGAATAATGCCCTGATATCGTTTATTCTTACCGGATACAGCGGATTTACCACGGCTGCCGGTTATGTAGGGCCCTATTACCGTGTCGATCATGACATAAGCCTGCTGGTACCCGAACTCTGGAGCCGCCTGAAGCCCGAAGAAGTTGATCCACAGTTTATGATCGAACACAATTTCCTTGAAAAACTGGAGGATTTCAGCTATAACGG
>CAZMDP010000411.1:0-3279 GCA_964565015.1 uncultured Prolixibacteraceae bacterium
CTTGATGAATTTATCAATTCGGGCGGAGAACAGAAAATCGTTATGGATACCGGCGATTTTACCCCGTTTTTGATGCAGGTTATTCCCGCTATTCAATTGCTCGATATATCGGTATTGCTACCCAAATCGCTTCAGGAAATACTTAAACCCCGAACGAGTGTGCGATTAAAGAGCAAAACTACCGGTAAATCTTATATGAGGCTTGATAAGTTGCTCGATTTTGAGTGGCAGGTTGCTATTGGCGATACGCTCATGGGTGAGGATGAATTCAGGAACCTGATGAAAAAATCGGAAGGGCTTATCAGGTTCAAAACCAGGTATATTTATGTTGAAAAAGATGATCTGGAAAAACTGTACAAGCATTTTACCCAGGTCAGGGAGATATCGCCATTCGAGATGCTCCGGGCAGCTTTATCGGGCGAATATGCCGGAGCAAAAATTGAAATGACCGATGAGGTTAAAGCCTTGATCAGGGAATTGACCGATTTTAGTGAGGTGCCTTTACCAAATGGCCTTAATGCCGAACTCAGGCCTTACCAGAAGCGGGGCTTCTCGTGGATTTACCGAAATACAAAGATCGGTTTTGGCTCGGTACTGGCCGATGATATGGGATTGGGAAAAACCCTACAGGTTATTGCCACCATATTGAAGTTCAAGGAAGAAGGCCAATTGGATACCGAAAAGGTACTTGTTGTTGCCCCCACCGGATTGCTGTACAACTGGCAGGCCGAATTCCAGAAGTTCGCCCCAACAATAAACATCAAAATTTATCACGGAGCTTTCCGCGACCTGAAACAGTTAAACGGTTACGATGTTTTAATCACTTCATACGGAATTGCCCGTTCGGATGCTTCACTTTTAAAGAAAATAAAGTGGCACTCGATGGTTATCGATGAGGCACAGAACATTAAAAATCAGGCAACGGGCCAAACAAAGGCCATCAAATCGATTGGTGCAGGGAATTTTATAGCCATGAGCGGCACGCCAGTCGAAAACCGGCTAAGCGAACTTTGGAGCATAATGGATTATTGCAACCGGGGTTTTCTCGGTTCGTTGAAAGATTTCAACGAATCATACGGAAACCGGATCGAACAACTTAACGATGCCGAAACGGCCGAAAAACTGAAAAAAGTAACTGCCCCGTTTCTGATGCGAAGGTTAAAGACCGATAAGTCGATAATTTCCGATCTGCCCGATAAAATCGAAATCGATAGTTATGCCAACCTTACCCGTGAGCAGGCAAGCCTTTATGAAAAAACCCTTGAAAAAGCAATGGAAGCAATAGAGGGCATTACTTATTCCGACCAGAAGTCATTGTTCGTCAGGCAAGGATTGGTACTTCAAATGATCCTTGCATTGAAACAGATATGTAACCATCCGGCCCATTTCCTGAAAAACGGTGACTTCGACCCATCGTTAAGCGGCAAAGTAGCGCTGCTGTTCGATAAGTTTGATCCGATCCTTGAGGGTAACGATAAAGTGTTGATTTTTACCCAATTTACCGAAATGGCACAGATGCTCCACCGCTTTATTACCGAACGGTACCGCGATGAACCACTTTATATACATGGCGGGTGCACATTAAACCAGCGAAAAGAGATGGTTGAAAGGTTTCAGAAAAACCACGCCGACAAAGTTTTCCTCCTTTCTCTAAAGGCGGCCGGAACCGGTCTTAACCTTACTGCAGCCAGCCATGTGGTTCATTACGACTTGTGGTGGAACCCTGCGGTCGAAGCGCAGGCTACCGATAGGGCTTACAGGATTGGACAAATGCACAACGTAATGGTACACAGGTTTATCACTAAAAATACATTCGAAGAGAAGATTAATTTTATGATCCAGCAGAAAAAAGCCCTTGCCGAAATGACGGTCGCAACCGGCGAAAACTGGATTGGCAACCTGAGCAATAAAGAGCTCCGTGAAATCTTCGATCTCAGTTAAAGGAATAATTTCTTTTTTCAGTATATTACAGCCAAAACAAAAACTCAACAATATGAAACGAATTGCCATGCTGGGTACAGGTCTGATCGGTACCTTTTATACCATGTCGCTCCACGGGTTAAGGAGCCGCGACAAAGTTGTAACCGTTTATTCGCGCTCCGAAGAACGAGCAAAAACATTTGCCGGCGATTACAACATCCCGAAATACACCACCGATATGTTGGAGGCAATCAACGACCCGGAGGTAGATGTCGTTGTGGTAGGCCTCCCCAATAACCTGCACCGCGATGCCATATTTGCCGCCGCCGATGCAGGTAAGGCCGTGCTGTGTACTAAGCCGCTTGCCCGCACCGCCGAAGAGGCATGGGAGATTCTCCAAAAAGTTGAAAGTACCGGAATTTTTCATGGATACCTCGAAGACCTGGTGTACACGCCAAAACACCTGAAAGCCCACCATTCCGTTTTGGAAGGCGCCATTGGGAAAGTGTTGTGGGTACGTTCGCGCGAAGCACATCCCGGCCCCCACAGCGACTGGTTCTGGAACCCCGAACTTTCGGGCGGTGGGGCAATCCTTGATCTGGGTTGCCACTGCATCGAAATTGGCCGGAGCTTTATCGGGAAAAACATACGCCCTGTAGAGGTGGTCTGCTGGGCCGATACCCAGGTTAAGCCCATCGCTGCCGAAGATCATGCCATCGGGTTGGTTCGCTACGCTAACGGCGCCATTGGGCAGTTCGAAGTTAGCTGGTGCTTTCGGGGCGGAATGGAACTGAAAGACGAAGTGGCCGGAATCGAAGGTAGTATCCGTCTCGACAACTTTTTGCGTACCGGCTTCGAAATGTTTTCGGCGCCCGGACGGGGCGGCTATGTGGCCGAAAAGGCCGAAACTGAAAGCGGCTGGCTTTTCCCGGTTGGTGACGAAGTACATGAGTTGGGCTATAATACCATGTTTGCCGATATGTTCGATTCTTTGGAAAAAGGAACTCCGCCCATGGAAGATTTCTACGACGGCTATGTGGTAAATGCCGTAATGGACGCCTGCTACAAATCGGCCCGGACCAAAAAATGGGAACCCGTTGAACTGAAAGAGTGGCGTGGCGACAACGAAGTTGAACCCCTTACCGCCTTTGTTGAATACGACAAGGCACACTGGCTGGTTAAAACCGAAGTTTTGCCTGATGGCCGCAAAAAGGTAATTCTGAAAAATAAAGAAACAGGGGATATTATGCAAAAGGTTATGTAACGATTTGCAAAGCACGAGGTATTCGTAAATCTGAAAATACTTCTTTTGTCAGTCCGATTGTAATATTTTGGATAATATAGGTCTGGTAAAATAAA
>CAZMDP010000412.1:0-3274 GCA_964565015.1 uncultured Prolixibacteraceae bacterium
AGATGCCTTTAAGAACATTATCTGTTATATCTCCTGTCGCAATTGCGTGAACCAAATGAGGATTGAGTGAAACCGAGGTACTGATTTTCCTGATCTGGGCGGCAATCGTAAATCCATCTACATTGGGGAGCATCACATCGAGGATGCAGAGATCAAAATTTTCATGTCGGAACCGTTCAACAGCATATTTGCCATCATCGGCCCATACAACCACAAAATCGTTGATCTCGAGGTACGATTTCAGTACGGCTCCGAAACTCTGATCGTCCTCAACCAGGTAGAGCAATGGTTTTTTCTGCATAATCCGTATTTTCTGATGTTGTATTAGTTTATTACCCCGATGGTAAAAACAGATCGAAACGGCTGCCTTTACCGGGCTCGCTTTGAACTTTTATCCAGCCTTTGCCTGCCTCTATTACCGCTTTGGTGTAACTCAATCCCAGCCCGAACCCCTTTACATTGTGAATATTACCGCTGCTTTGCCGGTAAAACCTTTCGAAAATACGGGCCTGAACCTGGCGTGTCATACCAATTCCCTTGTCGGTAACCGACACAAGCACCCCACCTTCGCAATCGGCTGTCCTTACAATTATATGTGGAGCTTCGGGCGAATATTTATTGGCATTATCGAGCAGGTTCAGCACCGCATGGGCAAGATGTTTCCTGTCTGATACAATTAATGGCAAGGTTGCTTCATATACCGAAAGTATCTGGCCTCCCCTCTCTGTTACCTGCACCCTGAATGCTTCGATCACTTCGTTCAGGAGTTCGTGCACATCGAATTGTTGCCAGTTGAAATCCATTTCCTTCTTTTCGAGGCGCGCTATGGTGAGGATATCTTCCACCTGACGGTTCATACGCTGGTTTTCTTTCCGGATCATTTCTGTAAAGTATTTGATCCGTTCCCGATCGGCCAGTACTTTACTGTTGAACAACGAATCGGCCGCTACGGCAATGGTGGCAATGGGTGTTTTAAACTCGTGGGTCATGTTGTTGATAAAATCCGATTTCATTTCCGAAATTCGCTTTTGCCGGAGCAACAACAAAACACTGGCTGCAAAGGTAACCAGCACTACCACCGAAAACAGGAGCGAAGCCAGCAATAACCAGCTCATCGACCGGTAAATGTACCCTTCCCTGTCGGGAAAATAGAGCGAAAGTTGCTGGTTTCGCCTGAACAAGGCGTCGGGGAATAATTCGGTTTTCAGCCCACTGGACAGTAAAGCGGTTGTGTCAACTGCCGAAGGGGCCAACAGTAGGGTTGAATCCCTGAAAACGGCATACTGAAAAGGAATGGGAATATTCCGGTTTTGCAGTTCTTCGGAGAGTATTTTTCCCAGTTGATCAGGGTCAATATCGGGTTTGTCGAGTGCAATAATTTCGTTTACAGCCTTTTGGGTAAGGTTTCTCAGGTTCGATGCCCGCAGGTGGATCTGACGGGTTTGGTGCTGGCGCATAATTAAAGTGTCGAACACCTCGGTAAGCGAGTCGAGCCGGGTTAAACCGCTTTTCATGAGTGAATCAAAACTTTCGGGGATATTTTTTTGTAAAACGATCACCTCCTGCAGTTTTGGGTTTATGCTGTCCGAAAATTTTTGCACTGAACCATTGGCTGACGACACTTCATAAGTGAATTGGGTGATACTGTCAGGGTCAACCTTAATCCGGATATTTGCCGATTGCCCATTCCCCTTGTTGAAAACAAACTTTTGTCCCGAATTTTTTAATGATGTTACATGCGGAGCCATTAATCGGCGGTTTAACCAAAGCATTGAATCGGGGAATGCGAGCCGGTTTATGATCATTACATCGTGGAGGGTTTCGAGTCGTTTTACGGTACTTTGCAATGCTTCGGATGCATTGCGCATAAAAAGTTCTTCTTTTACATGCACGGCATTCCTTATCCAAACCAGTTGGACAATTATTATCCCGGCGATGGAGATGCTCAGTAATCCTATTAAGATGGTTATTATTTTGCGTTTCATAAGGTCAAAGATAGGGGTTTATAATGCTGATTTGCAGGTTTTAACCTTTCCTTAACCAAATTTAACCAGCCTTTAACCCGTTAAAAATAGAAACCGCTCCGATTCCGGAGCGGTTTCACAAGGGACTGTTGACTTACTGAATTAATCCTCCTTTTGTCAGTATAAACCAACAGGCGAATTAAAATTGTAATTGATGCTCTCTTTCTATTTTGTGTACAGCAGTTTCCCGTTCTGTACTTCGTCATCGAGCTGCAGGCGGTAGAACAGTACTCCATGGGTTACATTAACCGGAGTGTATTCAACCCTGTTGAGAACGCCTCTTTCAACCGGTTTGTCGAAGAGGGTGGTAATCCTCTGACCTACATTGTTGTAGATTTCAAGTCGTGCATTAGCGTTTTTGTCAGACACGAACTCGAATGCTACCCTGCTGTTGAATGGATTCGGATAAACCCTCAGTTCGGAGGCATTATCAAGCCTTTCGATTACTGCCGATTTTTCAACAACCGATTCTTCAACGACTGGTGTTCCGAACTGGCCACAGACTACAGCATGGGCAATTACATAAACCGGACCTCCGTTAAACGGACCTGCATAGTAGTATGAACCCGGCGCTACGGTTGAAGTGGTTGTCCTACCTTTTTTAACTTGAGGATACTTGGTTGTACCAACATAGGTGTGGGTTGCATCTAACCTATAAGGTGGTATTACATTATAGGTAACGGTGACATGTCCATTGGCATATACCACATCTACCGAACCAACCAAAGTTCCTTTATTGGTATCGCATTGACCTGCAGCAGCCCACAATTCGAAGGAGTAACTACCAGGGGTAATTACATTTGTCCATCCCCATCTGCTGAAATCGGGAATGAAGCAACTTGCTGTGGCACCCTTACCAAAGGCTGTTTCGCAGGTTTCTTCACATGGGGCAACGGTTATAATTATGCAAAATTCGGTAGGATTGCCACACTCATCAACAGCTTTGTAGCATACCTGGGTATTGCCTTGCGGGAATACATAAGCTGCCAGTTCTTGTGCAGTAACTGCTGAACCATTAATTGCATAAGTAACCGTAATTGCTCCACCGCAGTTGTCGGTAAACTGTGGATTTGGCAATACTACATCCTGATCGCATACAAATTGCAGATTGGTAAGTTCGCCCTGCAGTTCAGGACCAGTTGTGTCTTCTTTCCAGGTAACGGTAACCGAGTTTGAAGCGGAGTTTCCGCAAGCATCGATTGCATTGAAGGTACGGGTCTGCGACCTGTAGCATCCGTTTTCAACAACCG
>CAZMDP010000413.1:0-3273 GCA_964565015.1 uncultured Prolixibacteraceae bacterium
AGGTTTTAGCAGGTTGAAAAATACGAATAAATAAACCATGCCTGCTGCTGTATAAAGTATGTACAGAAAGTCTTTTGCGAATGTGGTTTTTGGTTCCAACCCTGTTGAATCGAAAAGAACAAACAAATGAAAGATGGTTTTTAATGATGTCCAGAATTCAAAGTCGATTCCGAAATGCCGTTTGTCGATAAAATACAAACTAATGATCCCAAAACAGAAAAGAGCAGCAATGCTATATAAAAGAACAGTATAGCCAATTTTTGTAAACCGGGGATGTGGCCTGAGCTTGTAGAATTTTTTTGTGTACAGCAAAACTATTAATGCAATAAATGCAACTATTGCCTCTTCGTAATCAACTGCTTTTAAAAGATGTCCGAAAACCGAAAGTAAAGATAGGGCAACACCAATATACCAGGCCCTCCTTGAGCCTTTTAAAAGATAAATACTCAAAATGGACAACAATAACCCTGATACCAACACAAAACCATTGCTGCCTTTAATTATTTCGGAAGGGATCAATGTTTGAAGAAACCTGATCCTATCAGGAATGGAAGGGGTTATGGCCGATAAAATATTCACAATTCCGAGCAGAAATATAATTATGGCTGGCATTACCCTGAGAACGAGATTGTCTTTTTTTGAAACGAAACTAAAAAGTCCGGCCAGCAAAGGAAGCCAGAATTCGAAAAACCTGAATAAAAGCACTATAGCAGCGGCAGCAACAATCGGATAGCCAAATTGTCCCAGAATAAATGTGAGCGATACTTCAATGGCACCCAGGCCGCGTAAAACTGGCGATGCTATAAGTATCACAACCATCACTACATAACCAATAATCGCGGCTGGCAACGAGGGTTCATATCCAAGGGCAAGCATGGCAATATAGAGATGCAGGATTCCTATAATTTCGATGATGGTTGACATGAGCAGAACAAGCCAGACCTGTTTCCGATTGATTTTTTGTGCAATCATATCGTCGAGCAGCAGCATAAGAGAGGGCTTCAAACGCGACAATATCTGATAAACCTTTCCTTTTATGGCAATAGAACGAAGGAAAACAAAAAATAAGAAGATGAGTATGAGTAGAAATCCAAATCCCAATACTGTCCCCCATTGAAGACGGTGCAAAAGCGAAGCAAAAGCTAATACCGGTAGTGCCACCAACACTACTGAAAAAATGCTGATGAAACCAAACAGTGTCGATGCCAGGTGAATCTGGGATTTGTTTACCCCTTTGCTTTCAATTTCGTTTGTAAAAAATGCCAATGATGAGAATCCTCCGGCTGGCAAAAACACACTAACCAGGTTTCTTTTTAAAAACAATCGAAGGGCGGATATAACTGATATTCTGACACCTGTTGCTTTAAAGCTGTGCACATACATCATTGTCTGAAGCCAAATATAAATCCCGGTAACGAAAATGCCCAGGGTAACATACCATATATTGCTCTGAATGAGCTTGTTTCGAATATTTATTACTTCCAGATGCTCGTGGCTTATAAAAAATATGGCCATGGATATTATAAAAATGGTCATAATGAGCTGGAGGAAAAATTTATTAAAAATCAGGTTGGAAGTCAATTTTACAACTTTTCCCATGGTTTCATATCAGGTAAAAATGTTCTGGTAAATTTACGAAAAATGTAATCCAGAATTTTTAAACTGAACAGTATTTCAACATAAATGCTCAGGTTAATTTAGGTTACCTTATGGTTTTCATAGCCTTCCAGATACAAAATTCCTCAGATTGGATCAAAAGGGTTCCTCTTTCAAATCCATGGAAATTTCTGATACAAATTCTAAGTGTTTAGGTTGCCATTAATCCCCTTTTCTATTTATATGTTATGCTGTCATTTCTGGATTATGAAGACTGCTAAATGAGCACTCCTGCAAATTCATTATTAAAAAAATGTTGCTTTACCAATTCCAACCGATAAAACTTCAATTAGGCTATGTTGATTTTATCCCCGCGCCTGATTTTTAATTTATATTAATAATCAAACAATTACTCGTTCTCATTTGATTCTTTGCTTTCGGTTATGTCTAATAAATGTTGGTAATAATCGGGAACAAAAGTTTGTTCTTCCATAGGAGGGCGTACATACCCCGATTGTTTGGGTCGTGGGCCTAGTTCGATCATAGGCAGTTCTGTGTCTTTATATGGAATAAGCGAAAGAAGGTGCCTGATGCAATTAAGCCGCGAGCGCAGCTTGTCGTCGCCGTCAACTACATACCAGGGCGATTGTTTGGTATCGGTATAGGCAAACATTTCGTCTTTTGCTTTTGAGTATTCCACCCATTTCCCTCGCGATACAATGTCCATTTCACTGAATTTCCAACGTTTGGTGGGGTTTTTTATCCTACTGAGAAACCTTTTTTCCTGTTCCTCTTCGCTAACCGAAAACCAGTATTTAATAAGGATTATCCCGGCACGGATCAGCATTCTTTCAAAACTAGGGCACGAACGTAGGAAGTCCCAGTATTCTTCGTCGGTGCAATAGCCCATGACACGTTCAACCCCCGCACGGTTGTACCAGCTGCGGTCGAAAAGGACCAGTTCGCCTCCAGCCGGAAGGTGCTGTACATAGCGTTGAAAATACCATTGGGTTTTTTCACGTTCGGTGGGTACGCCTAAGGCTACCACTTTGCAAATTCTTGGGTTCAATGGTTCGGCAATCCGTTTAATGGCTCCTCCTTTCCCGGCAGCATCTCGCCCCTCGAACAATACAACTACCTTGAGTTTTTCGTTTTTGATCCAGTTCTGAAGTTTGACCAGTTCAATGAAAAGCTTTTTTAATTCTTTTTCATAAAAATCCTGTTTGAGCTTTCCAGAGCCTTTCAGTTTATTTTTCGACATAACAGTAAGGTTTAAAGCCTGAAAGTTAAGAAAACTAAGGCTAAAATGCAATTGGCAATTTATTTTGTACTGTTTAAATTTTAATACCTGTTATAATTTACCACTTCTTCAATTGGTTTTCTTTTCTTTTCCCTTGTTTCCATTTTTGCAGGATATCCCATCGTAATGATAAGCACAGGACGGCTTTTTGGAGGAATTGCAAGCAATTTTCGCACAGTAGTTTCATCGAACCATCCAATCATACAGGTTCCTAAACCTTCGGCTACGGCAGCCAGGCAAATATGTTCGGCTGCAATCCCAATGTCGATCAGCGGAAAATGCTTTTGTTTTACTATACTTCCGAATTTTGAAGTTAGGTTGGCGGGTTCCATTACTACGACTATATGTACCGGTGCCTGTTTAGTGAAATGGTTTAA
>CAZMDP010000414.1:0-3273 GCA_964565015.1 uncultured Prolixibacteraceae bacterium
AAACAAATTTGCCGGATTGCTGAATGACAATTTCACGATTTTACATTTTTAACCAGACCACTTTCTGCTCCGGGTAGTGGGGCATCCCTATAATTTCACGGTAAAGATCAGGCCTTCGTGCCTTTCGATACCGGTATCCCCCCGATAGCATTAAATTTTCAGGGATCAGCGTAGTTGTTACAACCTCATCCCCCAGTTTGCGGCACTCAGCAATGACATCTCCAAACGGATCAATAATCATCGAACAGCCGTTTTTCAACTGGTCGTCGTCCATTCCAATCGGATTGGAGAACACCACATACACCCCGTTGTCGTAAGCCCTTGAAGGAAGCCATTTCATCAGCCATTGCCTTCCTTTCATGCCATCGAATTCGAGCCTGAGCGAAGTTGGGTCATTTTCGCGGTTATACCAAAGCTTTGGGTCAACAAATCCGGCGCCTGGGCGCGTCGAAGGCGTACACATGGTTACATGGGGCATAAAAATAATATCGGCGCCAAGCAATGCTGTAGCCCTTACATTCTCTATAATGTTATTGTCGTAGCATATCAAAATTCCGCATCTCCATCCATACAGATCAAAAACACAATACTGATTGCCCGGTGTGAGATATGGATTTATAAATGGGTGCAATTTGCGGTAACGGGCAACCACGCCATTTTTATCGACACACACATAAGCCTTGAAAAGGTTTTCATCTGCATCTTTTTCGAACAAACCGGCCAATACGGCAATTTTATGCCGTTTTGCAATCCTGATAAATTCCTTAATGCTTTCCCCTTCAGGGATGGGTTCGGCCAGGTCGAGCATTTGCCTGCGATCGAGTTTACGGGCAAAAGTATATCCGGTTACCGAACATTCGTGAAAAGCCACAGCCCGCGATCCATCGGCTGCCGCCTCACCGGCAAGCCGGTCTATTACCGAAAGGTTATAGGCTTTATCGCCGCTCCTGTTTTCAAATTGTGCCGTCGATATTTTTATTTTTTCCATGTTTACTCCGCTTTGTTCCACCAATAAAAATCATGTTACGAATAGTTGTTTTTTTATATTTTCGCAGCCTAAGTTAAATTTTTAATTGTTCATTATGGGAAAAAATATTATGATTTTTATTTTGATCGCAGGAGTTTCTCTTGTTTCATGCCAAAATCAGAACAAACAAACTTCTGCAAATACCGAAAACCCATTCTTCACCGAATATTCCACACCATTTAAAGTACCACCATTCGATCTGATCAAACTGGAGCACTACATGCCAGCCATCGAGGAAGGTATTCGCCAGCAGGAAGCCGAAATTCGGGCAATTGTAGAGAATACCGATGAGCCAACTTTCGAAAACACCATCCTGGCTTTCGACAATTCGGGTGAGTTGCTCGCGAAGGTGAACAACGTGTTTGGTCCCCTGAATTCGGCTATGACCAACGACGAAATGCAGGCTTTGGCCAGGGAAATAACCCCAAAACTAACCCGCCACCGCGACAACATTTCGCTCAATCCGGTACTGTTTCAACGGATAAAGGCTGTTTACGAAAAAAGGAATGACCTTGGACTTGATGAGCAGCAGATCAGGCTGGTAGAAAAATATTATCAGGATTTCGAACGCAACGGAGCCAACCTTTCGGCCGAAGACCAGGAAAAATTGCGGAACCTGAACGAGCAGATTTCGAAACTGCAAGTGAAATTCTCCGAAAACGTATTGGCCGAAACCAACCGTAATTTCCGCCTTGTAATCGATAACGAAGCCGACCTTAAAGGATTGGCTGCCGATGTGATTGCACGTGCAGCCGAACAGGCGAAAAAAGACAACATGGAAGGGAAATGGGTATTTACACTCGACAAACCAAGTATGCTCCCCTTTCTGCAATTTGCCGAAAACCGCGACCTGAGGGAAAAATTGTACCGTGGCTACTGGATGCGTGGCGACAACGACAATGAATTCGATAATAAAGAGATTATCAAACAACTGGTAAAACTTCGCGACGAAAAAGGCAAATTGATGGGGTTCAACAACTTTGCCGAGTATGTCATCGATGTAAACATGGCCAAAACACCCGAAGCGGTATACGATTTTCTGAAAAAATTATGGGTGCCGGCCATGAAAATGGCAAA
This sequence comes from uncultured Prolixibacteraceae bacterium, assembly GCA_964565015.1. Lineage (GTDB taxonomy): Bacteria > Bacteroidota > Bacteroidia > Bacteroidales > Prolixibacteraceae > UBA1413. The sequence continues at coordinate 2,105 of CAZMDP010000414.1, forward strand.
AGCCGACCGCGATGCCATGCAAAAGATTATAAACGCCGAAGGTGGTAATTTTAAACTTGCCCCGCACGATTGGTGGTATTATTCCGAAAAACTACGCAAACAGAAATTCGATCTCGACGAAAATGAGGTAAAACCTTACTTCTCACTCGAAAATACCGTTAACGGAATGTTCTATGTTGCCAACAAGCTTTGGGGCATTACTTTCGAGAAGCGGGATGATATCCCTGTTTACCACGAAGAGGTTACTGCCTACGAGGTTAAAGAAGCCGATGGATCGCACATTGGGGTATTATTTGTCGATTTCCATCCCCGCGACGGAAAGCGTCCGGGCGCATGGTGCACCAGTTTCAGGAGGTCGGGTTACCGTAATGGCGAACGCATTTATCCTCTTTCGACCATTGTTATGAACTTTACCCGTCCGGCAGGAGATACTCCGGCATTGTTGAGTTTCGACGAGGTATCGACCATGTTCCATGAATTTGGCCACGCCCTGCACGGTTTATTTACCGATGAGCCTTACCGCAGGACATCGGGTAGCGTTCCACGCGACTTTGTTGAGCTGCCTTCGCAGATCATGGAGCATTGGGCTGCCGAACCCGAAGTGATGAAGGTTTATGCCCGCCATTATCTTACCGGCGAACCTATCCCTGATGAGCTGATAGCCAAACTCGAAGCAGCCGCCACTTTCGATCAGGGCTTCATTACCGGCGAATATGTTGCTGCCGCTTTCCTTGATATGGATTACCATACCACCAAAAATCCGGATATTGCCGATGTTCGTGAATTTGAAAATAAGTCGATGGCCAGCTACGGACTTATTCCCGAAATTCTTCCGCGTTACCGCAGTACTTATTTTTCGCATACATTCAGTGGTGGTTACACAGCTGGTTACTATGTTTACATCTGGGCTGGCGTGCTCGATGCCGATGCTTTCCAGGCTTTCAAGGAAACCGGCGATATCTTTAACCAGGATGTTGCTGCCAGGTTCCGCGAACTGCTCACAAAATCGGGGTCCGACGAAGGTATGAATGTTTACAGGAAATTCCGTGGCAAAGACCCGGATATTACACCGCTCCTGAAAAACAGGGGATTGTTGTAAAATAACTTTGCCTGATTAACGTACCCGCAGGGATAATTTAATTCCACTGCGGGTATTTTTATTTGATGGG
>CAZMDP010000415.1:0-3272 GCA_964565015.1 uncultured Prolixibacteraceae bacterium
CTTCGAGGTTATCCCACAAGGAACTTACCCAGTAATTCCACGAAGCCAGTTCTTTAGCGAGCTTATAATCATTTTCGATTATCAGTTTAGAGCGCTGGTATTGTGGCAGATAGAAACGTTCCTGATAATCGCGGATCATACGTGTTGTCGTAAAATTGGGAGCAACCTGTGCGATGTTGTTCTTGATATACCTGATCCATTTTTCGGGTATTCCGTTTTTATCGCGGTTGTAAAAATCTTCGATAATCTCCTTTTCAAGAATCTCGTAAATGGTTGCTGCATCGAGTTCGTCCTGAAAATCCTGGACTTCGAAGGTGCGTTCCATGGGGAGTGCCCAGCCAGCATCTTTTTTATACCCTTCGACCCACCATCCGTCGAGAACAGAAAAATGGAGTGTTCCGTTCATAACTCCTTTTTCGCCGCTTGTCCCTGAAGCTTCAAGGGGCCTGGTTGGTGTATTCAGCCAAACATCGACTCCCTGCAGGAGCATTTTAGCCAGGTTCATATCGTAGTTCTGAACAAACAATACTTTCCCTCTGAACTCAGGTCTTTTCGAAATTTCAACTATGTAACGGATCAGATCCTGGCCCATTTTATCGGCGGGATGTGCTTTCCCGGCAAAAATAAACTGTACTGGCTTTTCGGGATTGTTTACGATTTTAGATAAACGTTCGAGGTCCCTGAAAAGAAGATGCGCCCTTTTATACGTAGCAAACCGACGTGCAAATCCCACTGTAAGAGCACATGGATCGAGTTTGGCCATGATTTCGGTGACCAGTTTCGGGTTCTCGTTGCGCTTTATCCATACATCTGAAAACCGCTGCTTTATGTAGTCGATGGTCTTTTTCCTCAGGTCTTGCCTTATTTTCCAGATTCTTTTATCCGGAACATCATAAATTTTTTCCCAGCGCGAGAAATCGATAAGGTTTTTGGTAAAGTCATCGCCGAAGTACTCTTCGTGCACCCCTTTCCATTCTTTGGCTGCCCATGTTGAATAATGTACACCATTGGTTACATAGCCCACTTCTATCTCCTCTTCAAGGTAACCCGGGAAAAGACCTTTAAGAATACCTTTACTTACCTGTCCGTGCAGTTTGCTTACACCGTTTATGCCCTGCGACATTCGCGAAGCAAGGTAACTCATGTTGAAATGATCTTCTTCGGGGTTTGCTTTTCCGAGGTTGATGAATTCTTCCCACGATAAACCAAGCTTTGCGGTATAGTGCGACATGTATGTCCCGAAAAGATCGACATGGAACGAATCGTGCCCGGCTGGCACAGGGGTATGGGTTGTAAATAGCGTTGATGCCCTGACCACTTCGCGCGACTGAGCATAGGTTAACCCTTGTTCGGCAATAAGATTTGCCATGCGCTCGATTCCGATCATGGCAGCATGACCTTCGTTACAATGGTAAATATCGCAGTTGTAACCCATTTTTTTCAAAGCCCTGATACCTCCAATACCGAGCAACATTTCCTGTTTTAGTCGGTTTTCGTTATCGCCCCCGTAAAGATTATGTGTTATTGCACGGTCCTGATCATTGTTTACATCATGATCGGTTTCTAAAAGAAACAGTTTTACGGCACCAACATGCACTTCCCACACACGTGCTTTCACTACTCTGCCAGGCATTTCTACTTCAATTTCGACCCAGTTGCCCTCTTTGTCGTAGGTTGGTTGTACCGGAATTTTCGAAAAATGTTCGGCCACATAGTTGTTGATCTGCTCGCCGTACATGTTAATGGTCTGTTTGAAGTATCCATAACGGTAAAGCAAACCAACCCCAATAATATTTACTTTCGAATCGCTGGCTTCTTTTAAGTAATCGCCTGCCAAAACACCCAGGCCACCCGAAAAGATTTTCAGGCTGTCGTGCAACCCATACTCCATGCTGAAATAGGCAATTTGTGGCCCGGGCATATTCTTACGATCATTCAGGTAATCACTGAATTCCTCGTAAACCTTATGCATTTCGGCGATGAACTTTTTATCGTTTTCGAGTTCTTTTAGTCGCTGAAAACTAACTTTATCAAGTAGAAGAACGGGATTATGCTCACATTCTTCCCATATCTCGGAGCTGATGTACTGAAATAATTCTCTTGCAGGCTGGTTCCAAACCCACCACAGGTTTCGCGATAGTTCTTTCAGGGGGTTCAGTTTTTCGGGAAGATCGCTCTCAACCACAAATTTACGCCAGTGAGGCCCTTCAACTCGGGGGGGATTAATATATCTTACTTCTTCGTTGATATTCATATTTCTTAAAACTTAAATTAAAAATCATGGCCCATTTCCTGTGAAAACAGGCAGTGCAAAAATAGTGTTCAATTGTAAATTTCAAATTAATATTAAACCGAGATTGTACAATTGACAAAAATAAAACCATTACAAAAGCCTGAAACTACTGTAATTATTGATTAAACCGGAAGGTTATTTTTTTGTCCTTGTGTATTCTCCAATTTTATTCGGCATACTTCAATGTCGTTTTCCAACTCCCTCACTTTTTGTTTCAACATCCTAATTTCCTGGTCCTGGTCAGTAATCGGGGTCAATTTTTCGAGTCTCAACCGCAGATCGGAGAGTATATTCATATAATTAACAAATGCTTCGTGCGGGGTTTGGTAGGGATTGGGGCGCTGCGGTAGTTCGCGGGCATAAAACAGGTTCGACATATAGTAAAAGTGATCGCTCACCTGAAGCTTGTTCCAGTCGTCAATTAAAGAATTATCACCACATTTCAAAATATCTCCGGTGAGGGCAAATAGTTTGTTTAAAGCTTCCTGCTGGATTTCATTGCCGTTCCATGCCGAAATATTGCTGTCGTCGCCGGCCCATGATACCGGATATGGCACACTCACTACCGAAGCAGGTGCATAGAATTTTGCCGATTCGCCCGGAGTTGAGCTTTGGAGGGTTTCTGATTTTACTACTTCGTTGAAAAACATTTCGAAAAAAGAAAAAATACCCTGGTTTAATTGATATATTGCCCCTAAAAGGGCAAAATCGAGATATAGGTTAACCACTTGTTCGCCGTACTCGCTATTTTCGAGTTTATGTACAAATTTCACTGGCGAATTGCGATATTCGCTCCAGTCGGGATCCGAAAACCGGTAGCTTAATTCATCACTGAATTTTTTATTTCTGAGCACAAGTTTTAGCCCGGGATATTTCGCATTGCTATAGAGCATATTTGGTGTACGCCAACCCAAAAGAGGTTTTCCCCCTTCGGCTATAACAGCCCTGAAGCCGGCTTCATAAAGCCATGCCCCTATTT
>CAZMDP010000416.1:0-3254 GCA_964565015.1 uncultured Prolixibacteraceae bacterium
GAAATACCTTTGTGCCCGAATCCTGATAAAAATTCAGGATATAAAATTAAATAATGAATATTAATTAATAAATTGATTATGAAATTCTTACAGACAAATTTGCACGAAATTGAAACAGCTGCCGAATTGCAGAAGATGATCGAAGAAAACGAAAACGTAATGGTATGCTGCGGTCGTATGGGGCCAATGTGTATTCCGGTTTACGAAGTTATGGAAGAAATTGAAGGCGACTACAGCCATGTGAAGTTTGCCGTTATGGCATTTGATAGCCCTGAAGCGCATATTATCCGCAATGCGCCCGAGTGCCGCGGTTTTATGGGTTTACCCTTTACCATGTATTACAAAAACGGAAAAGTGGCCAAAGCCACATCGAGTATCCAGAATTATAAACAGGTAACGGGAATACTGAATGAGGTATTCGAACAATAATTGAAAAGTTCAGAATTCAATTAATAGCAGGTAAATAATTTTTCTCTGACTTTTCGGTTCAGAGGAGCAAATTCAACTGTAGATGTAAAATAACCGCTGCTGGCAATTATTAAATCGTTCAGTAGCTGAATATGAGAAAAAATGAATGACGCATACGACATCATGATATTAGGGGCGGGAGCGGCCGGCCTTACGGCAGGTATTTATGCTTCGCGTGCCAAACTCAAAACCCTGATCCTTAACGAAGGAGCTGTGGGCGGACAGATGGTGCTTACCCACGAAATTGCCAATTATCCGGGTGTGGAAAGCATTAGCGGATATGCACTGGCCAATATCATGAAAAAACAGGCCCGCGATTTTGGGTGTACCATCAAATCGAATGTAAAGATTACCGATTACAGATTTGAAGGTGATATCAAAGAAGTTGAACTCGAGGATGGCCGTATTTTCAGGGCGCGTAGTGTAATTGTTGCTCCCGGTGGCAGGCCACGTCCGTTGGGTATTCCCGGTGAGGAAGAATTTAAAGGGAAAGGTGTTTCGTACTGTGCAACCTGCGATGGCGATTTTTTTACAGGAAAGGAACTTGTAGTGGTTGGAGGTGGCAATTCGGCCCTCGAAGAGGCCGTGTCGCTTACCAAATATGCTTCGAAAGTTACAATTGTCCATCAGTTTGATCATTTTCAGGCTTTTGCCCATGCGGTAAAAGAGGCACGCGAAAATCCGAAGATCAGCTTTGTAATGGAATCTGAGCTCCGCGAAATCACAGGAAACGGAAATGTGGAAAAAGTACGGTATGAGCACCTGAAAACCGGTACATTTTCAGAACTTAAAGTTGATGGCATATTTGTTTTCATTGGTTACCTTCCCAATACCGAATCATTGAAAAATGTACTCCAATTGAACGAACGGGGCGAGATTGTTGTTGATAGTGCCATGAGAACAAACATACCAGGTGTTTTTGCTGCCGGCGATAGTATTGTAAAAAGGTTCCGACAGGTTACTACGGCCGTAGCCGATGGTACCATAGCTGCATTAAGCGCTGCCGAATACCTGCGTAATTGACAATTACTATGAAAGAACGACTGCAATTTTTTCCGATAACACTTTACTCTGTAGTGATGGGCCTCTCAGGACTCCCGCTTGTTTTTCACCGTGTTTTCGAATTTGGTGTGTTGCCAACGTTTCTGTATTCAGGCAATCTATATTTTATTTCGGCACTATTTATCTTTATTACCGTCACCTATTTAAGGAAGGTAATTATATTCCCTCAGCAGGTTAAGGCCGATTTTAAGCATCCCATCAGAATAAACTTCTTTTCGGCATTTTCCATCAGTTTATTGCTTTTATCGCTGGCATATCTTCCCCTATTTCCGCAATTATCCGAAATACTCTGGTGGATGGGGGTTGTCTTGCATACCTTTCTGATGCTGCATACCATAAGTTTCTGGATACAAAACAACTTTGAAATTCAGACGATGAATCCAGCCTGGTTTATACCTGTAGTCGGAAATATTATTGTTCCGGTAGCTGGTGTTGAGTTTATGCCGGCATCGTTTAACTTTTTCTATTTTTCGGTGGGCTTTTTCTTCTGGCTTGTTTTGTTTACCATATTTCTGAACCGGGTAATTTTTCACCATCAGATGCCACAAAAATTTATGCCAACACTTTTTATTCTGATTGCTCCTCCGGCGGTGGGTTTCATTGCTTATTTCAGGATTACGCAAAGTTTCGACATGTTTGCGCAGTTTATGCTTATGATGACTTACTTTTTTCTTGCTTTACTGGTATTTTTGCGTAAAAACTTCTATAAGCTTACATTTTTCCTTTCGTGGTGGGCATTTACGTTCCCCTTAACAGCCGCCACATTGGCTTCGCTTTTGGCTTTTCACCAGACCCATCAGCTTTTTTATAAGATAATGGCTTTTGTACTGATGATTATTTCGATAATGGTAATAGCTTTGGTGACCTGGAAAACCATTCTGAAAATAAGGGATGGAGAAATTTGTGTTAATGAAGATAAATAATTAAAAATCAATATAATGAAACAGGAAATTAATCTTGAATGGCTTGAAAAAATGGCCTTTAAAACGATTGTTAATGGTCATGAACTTATTTTGGATGCGAGTGAAGAAGGAGGTGGACAAGATCGTGGCCCCCGGCCGAAAATCCTTATGATGGTTGCCCTTGCCGGTTGCACCGGAATGGATGTAGTATCGATCCTGAAAAAGATGCGCGTTGAAGTTGAAGCATTCAATGTGCGGGTCGAAGGGGAACTCACCGACGAGCACCCGAAACATTATACCAGCATGAAAGTAATTTATGAATTCAAAGGCAAAGACCTTCCGATGGATAAACTTGAAAAAGCTGTCAACATGTCCGAAGAAAAGTATTGCGGGGTAAATGCCGTATATAAGAAAGCAATGGACGTATCAACCGAAATCAGGATTATTGAATAGTTATTAATAAGTGAATGTAGAATTGCCGGTTATGCGGTAAATATGTAAATGGAATGACCACAACATTTATTATAATTGGAATATTGGCTGTTGCACTGGTTGCATGGATAGCCTATTCATACAGGAAAATGCAGACTGCCCCGGCTCCTGCAGATCACCCCAATGTAAAAAACCTGACGCAGAATAATTTTAAACAGCATGTGGGAGGAGGTTTAATCCTTGTCGATTTCTGGGCGTCATGGTGCGGGCCGTGCAAGCTCGTTGCGCCCGTACTAAATGAACTGGCCGGCGAATTGGATGGGAAACTCAGGATTGGAAAGGTTAATGTAGATAACCAGCAGGCCATTGCAGCAAAATACAAGGTCAGGA
>CAZMDP010000417.1:0-3253 GCA_964565015.1 uncultured Prolixibacteraceae bacterium
AATTCTGTTTTCTTATTTGTCAACGCACCAAACAATTAAATTGTTTTGTTGTGTGGTATAGTTTAAATGTATAATATCACTGCCGGTACCGCCATAAAATTCAGCTGTAAAAGATTGTAAACCGGTGTAATCGATTGGAAGAATGTTGATTTGTTTTGAGAAATCAACATCAGTCACCCTTTTCATTTTAAAAATTGCTTCCTTTGCGCACCAGCACAATAGTTGGTAAAAATGCGGATCGGGGCTACTACTGATCCAGTTTTTTTCACTTTCCGATAAAAAACGGGTTGCAACTTTTCCAACATACCTTGAAACCGGCTCAACATCAATTCCTGTTGGTTTTTCAGAAATTATTATTGCAACCATATCCGACGAATGTGAAATGCTGATAAAATTTTCAGAATTTTCAAGCATGGGGCGTCCATCGCAATCATATTTCAGTACATATTCACCAGCGATCATAGCTTTCAATAATTGCCTTACTGCGAGGAATTCACATTTTCGGCGTTCATTTTTAATTTGTTGATAACTTATCTCCTCAGTTGGAGAAAGCAAGCCATAGCCATACAATTCAGTCGGTGATTCATTGATAAGCCATAATCCGATTAAAGCACCTGGAAGCGATATTTTTTTATGATATGGCATTACACGCAGTAAAATTTTATCGGCTAATTATTCACCCATTCGGTTGTTTCAATCAGGTGTAATACGTCGGGAACCAGAAAATCGATTACAGGCCTGAGCGAATCAATATTTGGAATATCGCGTATGTATAACGACCCCCTGAGAAAATGCCTGACACTGTCGGTAAGGTAAAATTGTAAAGGCGATGCGGCATTTCCCTTTATCAGATAGATGGTACCAAATACATTCTTTACGGGGTTCATAAATATCTTTTCTTCAATAGCGCTTGCTTTCTGGGTATGTTTATAGGTCAATTCCCTCGATTCTTCGGTAAAAACAAATAAATTTCCCTCGATTTTTTTATAGCTGATATGGATATCAGCTTTGTTGGCCGGAATATTCAGATTAATCCAGTAGGGTTCAGCAAATTGTGAGTTGTCGGGAATTATTTCTGAATAAACAGGTATTTCAAATCGATAAGGGAAATCTTCATGTATGGGGACATATTCTTTTTTAGGAAAATCGATCCTGAAATAAGCCTTTGGTTTGGGCGTATATTTTTCGGTGCATGATGTTATTTGAATAACCAGAACAGTGAAAATGACAAAAAATATCAGATATCTGGCGTTTTTGCCGGCCGAAGAAGTCATTGTTTTGGTTCCTCTCTTTGGTATGTAAAATGCTGATTTCAAACTTTTTTGTAAATTAATTCATTAACAATCAGGTTATGGAAAGTTTTTTACTTGGTTTCGACCCTGATTTGTTTTATTCTTCTTTTGGTTATGGCCTCTATGGTAAATTGAAAATTTTTGCAATTGATTTTTTCGTTCAGCGCCGGAAATTCACCTTTCAACTCGAGGATTAATCCTGCCAGGGTATCGGCATCGCCTTTTACATCATCAAAAAGGGTTTCGTCGGTATCGGTAACTTTGCAGAAGTCGATCAGTGAAGTTTTTCCGTCGAAAAGGTATTTACCATCTCCCAGACGGGAATAAAAATGCTCGTCTTCATCAAATTCATCGGCAATGTCGCCAACAATCTCTTCGAGTACATCTTCAAGGGTTACAATTCCTGACGAGCCACCGTATTCATCGACTACAATAGCCACATGAACTTTGTTTTTTTGAAAAGCTTCGAGAAGCGATTTGATTTTCCGGGTTTCGGGTACATAAAACGGAGGCCTCAGCAAATTTTGCCAATTGAATGAAGCATCTTTCTCGGTGTAGGGCAACAGGTCTTTTATGTACAAAATACCTTTAATGTTGTCGAACGATTCGGAATAAACAGGCATACGCGAATAACCGGTTTTATCGATTACTTCGAGTACTTCGTCGAACCGGGCCCTGATGTTGATGGCAACCACATCTACTCGTGGCTTCATAATTTCGGCAACACTTTTATTGCCAAAACGCACAATACCTTCGAGAATCTCCTTTTCATCCGAAATTTCGTTTTCGGACGTAAGTACAAGTGCCTGCGAAATTTCATCCATTGAGATTTCTTTCTGTTTCTTTTTCAGTTTACGGTTGACAAATGTTGTAGAATGAATAAGAATTGAATTTACAGGCCTGAAGATTTTTTCGAGTGAGGAAAGTGGGTAGGCCATAAACCTTGCAAATGCCAGCGGGTAATGGGTAGCATATACTTTGGGCAATATTTCGCCGAAAAAAAGTATTAAAAATGTAATGATTACAACTTGTACGATGAATCCTATCACCTGTGAATGACTGAAATCGAATAACAATGAAGTAATATAAGAACCCAAAACCACTATGGCAATGTTTACGAAGTTATTTGAAACAAGAATGGTTGCCAGTAATTTTTCGGGGTTATTCAGGTTTTGGATAACTTTTTGGTCCTTTTTGTTTTTGGTAAGTTTCTGTCTGTCTCCTGGGCTCAACGAAAAATAGGCTACTTCGGAACCGCTGATCAGGGCCGATAAAATCAACAACAACGCAATTGCAATTAACCCGATCACAACAGTTGCCGTGAAAGGATAAGCATAAAAGCCCCAACTAAGGGGATCGCCTGATGGTAATGATCCGGTTTCCAAATGTCAGTGTATAAGATTAAAATGGTAAATCGTCATCAGGTTGGTCAATCGGGTCGGGTTCTTCAACGGGGCCTGCACCAGTATTTTCAATTTTATTATTGTTTGATGTGGGAGGAGTCTCAGTTATAGGGGTTTCGCGCGATCCGAGCAAACGTACTACATCGCCAAAAATCTCAGTAACGTAGCGTTTCTGGCCGTCTTTATCATCATACGAACGGGATCTTAACCGCCCTTCAATATAAATTTGTTTCCCTTTTACAATGAATTTCTCAGCAAATTCAGCCAATTTCCTCCACAATACAATCCTATGCCATTCAGTTGTGGTTACTTTTTCACCATTTTTTGCAATATATGTTTCGGAGGTGGCAAGATTAAAATTAGCAACCGAAAGATTATTGTCGAGGTGCCTTATTTCGGGGTCGGCCCCAACATGCCCTACAAGAATTACTTTATTTACCGACATGGTACTTTATTTTAATGGTTAACTTACAGCGTACTAAGATAGTTCAAAATCAAATAAATCTATTTTTTCAAGATATCTTTTTATTAAAACAGGAAAGGAAAATTTAGAAATTT
>CAZMDP010000418.1:0-3244 GCA_964565015.1 uncultured Prolixibacteraceae bacterium
AGGGTGGTTTTGGTTGGGAACCTTTCGAAAACAGTAGAATTTCCGTTGCAAAGTGTGGTAACCCGCGAAATTGCGTTAAGGGGCAGTTGCGCCATAAGAGGAGAATACGAATCAGCCCTGAAACTGATTTCGGTTGGAAAAATCAAGGTTGATCCGTTAATTTCGGCTGTTGCACCGTTGTCGGAAGGGGCACAATGGTTCAAGAGGCTCTATGAAAAAGAGCCGGGGCTAAACAAGGTGATACTGGTGCCATAATAGTTTAAAGTTTAACGTTTTATAGTTTGAAGTTGATCGGGGGCAAAAGGCGCTTTGCGCTGACATTTTGGTAAAAAATCGTGAAAGCACGCCCGAAATTCAACCTTTAATTGAAAAGCCAACACCGGACAGAATAATCTTAGAAATTTTTGAAGTTATATTATCATGGAAAACAAATTCAACATAGCAATATTGGGGTGCGGTAAGGTTGCCCATCTTCATGCAAAAGCCATCCGTGAAATTGAAGGGGCAAACCTGGCCGGAGTTTGGAGCCGCAGCGAATCGTCGGCCCTAAATTTTGCCCGCCAGTATGGTACAAAAAGCTATTCTGATATTTCGGATTTGATACGGAAAGAGAAAATCGACCTGGCCATTGTTTGTACCCCACACCCGTTTCATGCCCATCCGGCCATTGAGGCCGCGAATGCCGGAGCGCATGTCCTGGTCGAAAAACCGTTGGCCATTTCGCTTGCCGACTGCGACCGGATAATATCATCGTGCGAGGGTGCAGGGATAAAACTTGGCGTAATCAGTCAGCGGAGGTGGTATGCACCGGTACAACGTGTTAAGGCAGCCATCGAAAGCGGAAAAATAGGTACACCTGCCCTTGGCACCGTAGTTATGCTTGGCTGGCGCGACCGGGCATATTACGAGGCCGATGCCTGGCGCGGCACATGGGATATGGAAGGCGGTGGTGTTCTGGTGAACCAGGCTCCGCATCAACTCGACCTCCTGCTCTGGTATATGGGCGAAATCGACGAAGTTTACGGCCTCTGGCGAAACCTTAACCACCCATACATCGAAGTGGAAGATTCTGCCCTGGCCATAATTAAGTTCAAAAGTGGGGCCATCGGGAATATTTTGGTTTCCAATTCACAAAAGCCTGGCATTTACGGCAAAGTACACGTGCATGGGAGCAACGGGGCATCGGTGGGCGTTCAAACCGATGGCGGAGCTATGTTTATTGCCGGAATGTCGGGTATCCTTGAACCCCCGGTAAACGATCTCTGGACAGTTCCCGGAGAAGAAAATATGCTTGAAACCTGGAAACGTGAAGATTCTGATTTCTTCGGGTCCGTCGATCCGATGGTATATTTCATGAAACAGCAAATTGAGGATTTTCTGCACTCCGTTCAGGAAAACAGGCAACCTTTGGTTACAGGCTATGACGGACGGAGAGTGGTCGAACTGTTCAATGCCATTTACAGGTCGTCGAACGAGAACCGCCCAGTAAAACTATAATTACCTTTACCAGCAGGATTTTCAGAAGTTTTTCTTATTTTGTCGATCGCTAAACCATTGATTATGTCGGTAGGATTTATTGTTTTTCTGGTGGTTTCGGCAGTTGCCCTGCTGTTGTTTATGGTCCTGAAACTTAAAATCAGCGCTTTTATTTCGCTGCTGATTACAGCCATTTATGTGGGTATCCTGGCCGGTATGCCCCTGAACGGGATTTTGAAAAGCATTCAGGACGGTATGGGCAGCACCCTTGGGTTTGTGGCCACGGTGGTTGGGCTTGGTGCCATTTTTGGGCAGATGCTCGAAAGTTCGGGAGGTGCCGAATCGCTTGCCCATTACCTGATCAGAAAATTTGGACAGGACAAAGCTTCATGGGCTATGGTAATTACCGGATTTATCGTAGCCATTCCCGTGTTTCTCGATGTTGGTTTTATTATCCTCGTTCCTATTGTGTATGCCCTTTCGCGCGACACAAAGCGCTCGTTGCTCTATTATGCCATTCCGTTACTGGCCGGTCTTGCTGTAACCCACAGCTTTATGCCCCCTACCCCGGGCCCGGTGGCCGTGGCCGACATCATTAACGTACAACTGGGTTGGGTCATATTTTTTGGCTTTCTGCTCGGTATTCCAACAGCCATTATTGCCGGACCAATCTGGGGAAAATATATTTCGGGGAAAATCAACCTGCAACCTCCCGAAGATTTTCTCCATTCGGCGAAAGAATTCAAAGCAAAAGAGGATCTGCCTTCGTTCAGGATGATTGCCATAATAATAGGTATCCCATTGTTGCTGATCCTTTTAAATACCTTAAGCAGCGTTCTGGTGGCCAAACAAATCGTCCCCAAATCGCTCGCTACCAACATAGTGGAGTTTATCGGCCATCCTTTTTCAGCGTTGATAATTGCCACACTTACAGCCATTTATTTTCTCTGTATCCGCAGGGGAATGCCCCGTCAAACCATACTCGAGCTCAGCACCAAAGCATTGGGCCCGGCCGGAATAATTATACTGATAACCGGGGCGGGCGGGGTACTGAAGCAGATACTGGTCGACAGCGGCATAGGGAAAATGATGGCCGAATCGATGGCCGGATCGGCATTATCGCCCATATTGCTTGCCTGGATACTTGCAGCCCTTGTAAGGATAACACAGGGATCGGCAACGGTGGCCATGATTACCGCGGCGGGAATTATTGCACCGGTCCTCGATGCGTTTGCGCTGAGCGACCCATCGCGCGCATTGGTGGTAATTGCCATAGCTTCGGGGGCAACCATCCTGTCGCATGTAAACGATAGCGGCTTCTGGCTTGTGGGAAAATACCTGGGCATGAACGAGAAACAAACCCTGCAGTCGTGGACGGTTATGGAAACCATTATTGCATTTTGCGGACTCTTTTTCTGCTTGTTGGCAGGCATTTTTGTAAATTGATTTTTAAAGCTTATGGAAACGGTAATAAAAAAATACACCGAACTCAATGTGGACGAACTGCACGATATGCTTCAGCTCCGCAGCGAAGTTTTTGTAGTGGAACAAACCTGCGTGTATAACGACCTCGACGGGTGGGACAAGCATGCCACACATATTTATCTTTACGACAACGGCCTTATTGTTGCCTATGCGAGGGTACTTCCGGCAGAAACAAGGTTCCCACAGGTTTCAATCGGGAGGGTGGTTGTGCACCCGGCATACAGGAAAAGGGAATATGGAAAACAGATTATGTACAAAGCCATCGATTATGTGATTAATGTTC
>CAZMDP010000419.1:0-3243 GCA_964565015.1 uncultured Prolixibacteraceae bacterium
CCCAACATTATATATTATTCCGGAGAAAACCGATCGTGTCGATAATTTTCCGGCTTTCGGAAAGTGAGCGGACGGGCGAAAGCCCGATCAACTCTTTTCTGATTCGATTGATATAATTTGTTGCATCTGTAATATTTTCCGTTTCAGGTTCCTGATTTTCAAGTAAAACCAAAATGGCCACTTTCAGGTGGTTTGCTTTTATCCGCATGACACAATCCTGGTTCCGGGCAGGGTGAATGTGGATATACTTTCCGGCATCTGCTCCTATTCTGATTATCCATTTCGATTGGTCGTCAAGAAAAACTTCACGGTATCCGGCATTTCCTATCCATTTTTTTAATGAGGCTTTATTGGTGATTCCCGTTTCTGTTAAAATATCCGATGTCTGCTCAATAATCTGCTCAACTGTTAATGTCCCGGTATAAACGTCGAACTGATTTGCCCCGAGTTCATTTAAATCGGTTAAAATTGAAGATGGTTCAGAGTTTCTCCATCGGTTAAAAGTTTCGCTCAGAAACCCGAGATGATGTTTCAGTGCGTTAAACCTTATGGCAGACGAAACGGGTTCCGACATAACAAATGCTTATTTTGGTAAATTTACTCAATTTTTAAAGTGTTGAGGAATGTTGTTGCACAGGTTTTATATCGAGGATGGTAACCGTCGAACGGTTGATAAATATACGCCCAATACCGGTATTGAAATTTATGAAGTTATAAGGGTGATGAATGGTGTTCCGCTGTTTCTCGAAGACCACCTGAAACGCTTTTTTCACTCGGCGTGGCTGTTGCATTTGCAAGTACCATTGAAGGATGAAGATATTCGAAATTATTTAATGCTACTGATTAATTCTAACGGGGTAACCGAAGGGAACATCCGGTTTTCCTATTGTTTCAGGCCATGCGGCAGGTTTCAGGCCTATTTTATACCTCATTTGTACCCAACAGCAGAAATGGAAGCCACTGGTGTTGCCTGCGGATTGTACCAGGCTGCCAGGCACGATCCAAATGTTAAGGCTGTCCAGGCGGGTATCAGGCTGGGCGCCGATAAGCTGATGGCCGAGAATAACTGGTACGAAGTATTGTTGGTAAATGAACACAACCGGATTACAGAAGGCAGCCGGTCGAATGTTTTTTTTGTAATAGGGAATTCCCTGATAACAGCGCCCGATGAAGATATTCTGCCCGGAATTACCCGGAAAAAAGTACTTGAAATTGCTTCCGGTGCCGGAATTCCGGTACAATATGAATCGCTGCACCAGGATAAGTTAACCCAGATGGATGCCGTTTTCCTCACGGGTACATCGCCAAAAGTACTGCCTGTGAGAAGGGTAGGGGATTTTCTATTTGATATTGACCATTCGCTGGTAAAAAAGCTGATTTTAGATTATAACAATGTTATCCAGGAATATTTGGCTTCAAGTGTGACTAAAAAGTAATTTACAAAATATCCCTTTCAAAAATTTTCAAAGATTGTAGTTACCTTAAAACGGATAGAATATCGCCATTCATTCAGGTACAAATAACTTGCTGCTTTTCCATATCAGCATATCCCCATTCAACTATGCTTTCAATAATGGGAATCAACGTTTCACCTCTTTGGGTCAGTGCATATTCAACCCTTGGTGGTATTTCGAAATAGGCAATTCTATTTACTACGCATATACTTTCAAGATGCCGTAATTCCTGTATAAGCATTTTTTCGGTAATACCTGCTACATCACGTTTAAGTTCACCAAATCTTCTTGACGAGGTTTTCATGCTCCAAAGGATGCCAATTCTCCATTTTCCTCCAATAAACTTTAGTGCATGCTGAACCGGGCATTTTGAAATCAATTCTTCATGTGATAAACTTTTTTTCATTTTTTTTCTTCGCTAAATTTCTGATAATAAGCCTTAGATATATTAATTGTAAGTACCTTACCAATAAGTAAGTACTTGACTTCCGTAAATTTATGCAATATTTTTGTTATTTAAAATCAATTTAAATAAAAAATGTCATGAAAAGAAAAGACTTTATTACCCGTTTGACGGCATTTGGGGTTCTTCCTCTTGCAGCCGGAAATGTTTCGTTTGCTTTTCCTGAATCTGGTAAGACATTTCCAAAGATGGATCACCCTGAACTTAATAATTCATACTGGTATATTGGCCATTTAATGAGCATTCTTGTATCCGGAAAAGATACCAATGGCTCATTTGCATTAATACATGGTTACGAAATTAAAGGGTTGGAACCACCTCCGCACATACATACCCGGGAAGATGAATCATTTTATATTCTCAATGGTGAGGTTAAATATACTGTTGGTGATAAAACCTTTAATGCCGGAACCGGGGATTGGGTTTTTCTTCCACGCAACATCCAACACGCTTTCCAGGTTCAGACTGATACGGCTGAGGTTTTAATTCATCTGTCTCCCGGTGGATTTGAAGAATATTTTGTCGAAATGAGTGAGCCGGCGAAAGCATTGGTAATCCCTCCACGTCCTCAGGGGTCACCTGATGTGAAAAGGATTATTGAGACGGCAACAAAATACGGGGTTAAATTTCCTGGTTTGGGCTAAAAGCATTCCGATGGAGAATTTGTCATTTTAATTTGTGGATTTGGAAAATTCTCCGAAAAGTTACTCTTTTATGGCTTACGTTTTAATAAGCGCTTGTCTTAGAGGTTTTTAAACGGAATCATATTAAAATTCAAAGCCAAATGCATGTATCAAAATTTACCTGGTGACCTTAAGTCACCAAGTGAAACTATTATACGGCAATGAACATTTAATATTGCCTATAAGGTTGCTGAATGTATTTCCGACCAATTAAAAAACTTTCCTTTTTAAAGTTGTCTTTCCAGAATTCTTCGGGTTTCGGCAGCGTCGATATCCTTGTGTTCGCCAAACCGCACATTACGGGCAATAAAACGTTGCTCAATCCTGTCGATGGTTTCGGCCGGTACATTGTAATCGGGCAGGCGGGTGGGTATTCCAACCGACTCGAAGAATTCCACGGTTTTCTGAATGGTTTTATCGATGCGTTCATCAACGCTGCCTTCGGTTATGTTCCAGATACGTTGGCCATACTGAAGTATTTTTGATTCTTTCTGCCTGCGCCTGATGTCCATCATGCCGGGCAATACAATTGCGAGTGTGCGGGCATGGTCGATGCCATGGAAAGCTGTCAGTTCGTGTCCAATCTGAGGTGTGGCCCAGTCCTGCGGCACCCCAACCCCGAGCAATCCATTCAGTGCAACGG
>CAZMDP010000420.1:0-3235 GCA_964565015.1 uncultured Prolixibacteraceae bacterium
TAAAGTTTCTACGATTTGTCATTTTGAATGTATTATGGATTGAAAAATATAATTCCTTCAGATAAGTCCATCAATCGAAATCCAATGTTTCGCTTTTCCGGTAAACCGTACCTTTAAAGGTTGCTATCAGTTCTTCATTTTCATTGGTTATATCGATCAGATAGGTTCCAAGCCGGTTATTTATCGAAATTTCCTTCGCTGTGGCCGTAAGTACGCCCGAATTTAACGCTTTAAAGAAAGAGATGCCCGCATCGATGGCGAGGGCAACCCTGCCATGGGCGTTCGATGCCACTGCAAACGCAAAATCGGCAAGCGAAAAAAGTGCGCCCCCGTGTATTACCCCAACACTGTTCAGGTGAAAATCGCGAACCTCCATCTGGGCTATTGCAAAACCGGGAGAGGCTTCAACCAGATATATTCCGTTGTGTTTCGCATACCTGTCCTTATCGAACTGCCGTAGATATTTAGAAAAATCTGAATTCATTAAAAGATATTATGTGGCTATTATCCAAATGCTTAACAAAAAAGATCATGGATCAAAATAATTTACAGAAAAGAAAAACCCCTTCCTCTGGAAGGGGCAGTGGTAGGTTATTTATTCCCTTTGCATAGCATCGTCGAAAGCCACATCCGAAGGTTCGAAATCGGAATAGCGCACAAATTCGCAAGCTTCGGCAGCACCGGCTTCACGGTTCATACCGCTGTCTTCCCACTCGACCGATAACGGGCCTTTGTAACCAATATCGTTCAGTGCACGGATAATGTTTTCAAAGTCGATCTTACCACGGCCTAAACTTCTGAAATTCCAGTAGCGACGGTTATCGCCGAATTCCATGTGGCCACCGAAAACGCCAACCGGACCAGGAACATCGCTCCAATACACATCCTTCATGTGCACATGAAAAATCCGGTCGCTGAATTCATATATAAACCTCACATAATCAACACCCTGATAACCAAAATGGCTTGGGTCGTAATTAAACCCGAATGCCGGATGATAATTCAGCGCCTTTAAAGTCTGGTGTGCCGAATGGATATCGAAAGCGATTTCGGTTGGATGTACCTCAAGGGCAAATTTCACCCCGAGTTTCTGGAATTCGTCAAGAATCGGGATCCATCGTTTGGCAAAGTCTTCATAGCCTTTTTTAATCATTTCGGGTGGAACCGGCGGGAAAGAGTATAACAGGTGCCATATGGGGCTGCCTGTAAAGCCAACAACAGTGTCGAGCCCCAAACGTTTGGCTGCTTCGGCTGTTTTGATTACTTCCTGAGCTGCCCGTTGGCGGACACCTTCGGGGTCGCCATCGCCCCAGATGTAAGGCGGCACGATACCCTTATGCCGTTCGTCGATATTGTCGGATACACATTGCCCTACCAGGTGGGTCGATATGGCAAACATCTTCAACCCGTATTTTTCGAGCAGCGCTTTACGCTGATCACAATACGCCTGGTCGGCCTTGTCGATTTCCATGTGATCGCCCCAGGTACAGAGTTCAAGGCCATCGTAGCCAAACGCTTTGGCTTTCTGGCACATGGTTTCAATGGGGAGGTCGGCCCATTGTCCGGTAAAAAGTGTTACTGGTCTTGCCATGATAATAAAGTTAAAAGTCAAAAGGTAAAAGTATCGGTATTAAGGTTATTCGGGCCATTCGTACCATTTTTTGGTATTGTCGTACCCCGATTCAACAACCAGATCGATGAACTGCATCCCGCGGATTCCGTCTTCGACACCCGGAAAATCGAGCCATTCGGGTTTGGGTTCCCTGCCATCGATTTTGGCCTGCAATGTATAGGCAAAATTTCGGTAGATGTTGGCAAATGCTTCCAGATAACCTTCGGGGTGACCGCCCGGCGTGCGGGTGTTGGCCACTGCTGCTTCGTTCATCCAGGCCGTTCCGGTCCGGTAAATCTGGGTGGGTTTGTCAATCCACTTTACAATTAACGTGTTTGGCTCATGCTGCAACCATTCAAGCCCACCTTTTTCACCGTAAACCCTTATGCGGATGGCGTTTTCTTCACCAGCGGCAATTTGTGTGGCCATCAGCACACCTTTGGCGCCGTTCTCAAATTTCAGGAATGCAGCACCATCGTCGTCGAGCATACGATTGGGAACGAATACATTCAGATCTGCGCAAATTTCAGTGGTTTTCAGACCGGTGATGTATTCGGCCAGGTGATGGGCATGTGTGCCGATATCGCCCATGCAGCCAGCCTTACCCGAACGTTTCGGATCGGTTCGCCACGAAGCCTGCGGGTTTCCGGTATCTTCGAGTTTTGCCGATAACCAGCCCTGAGGGTATTCCACAAATACTTTCCTGATTTTTCCGAATGCACCGTCGGCAACCATTTTACGGGCATGTTTCACAGCCGGATAACCCGAATAAGTGTGGGTCAAAGCCAGCAGCAAACCGGTTTCTTCAACTTTCGCTTTCAGCTTTTTGGCTTCTTCGAGGGTGAACGTAATCGGTTTGTCGATTACAACGTGAAACCCTTTTTCGAGCGCCATCATTGCCGGGCCAAAATGTACATGGTTGGGGGTTACAATGGTTACAAAATCCATTCGTTCCCCTTCCGGCAGCAAGGCTTCTTTTTCAAACATTTCCTGATAACTGGTGTAAATCCGGTTATCGGGGAGAAAATACTCACGTCCCGATTCCACAGAAATCTGCGGGTCGATACTGAAAACGCCGCAAACCAGTTCAATCTGACCATCCATAAAAGCCGCAAGGCGGTGCACTGCGCCAATAAACGCATCTTTTCCACCGCCAACCATTCCCATTCTTAATTTTCTATTCATATTGATTTTCGATTAGATTATATTTTTGAAGATCATAAAAATAGCAACTCTTTTTCATCCCTGCAAGAATGAAAATGGATTTAGACTGTCGGGAGTTTTCAGAATGGTTGTAACTATCCCCGACTCAGGATGGATTCTACAAAAACACTGATGATCTTGTCAATTGGATATGAGTGGCTTAATGCTTTCACAAATGCACTTCCAATAATGGCCCCATTGGCATAACGGCAGGCATTTTCGAATGTTTCCCTGTCGGAAATCCCAAAACCGATCAATGCCGGATTTTTCAGATTGAGGTTTTTAACCCTGTTGAAATATCCGGTCTGAAAGTCTTCGACTTTTTTTCCGGCACCGGTTGTCGATGACGAGGAGACCATATAAATAAAACCATTGCTTTGACCGTCGATTTCGAGGATACGCTCATTGGTGGTTTGCGGT
>CAZMDP010000421.1:0-3233 GCA_964565015.1 uncultured Prolixibacteraceae bacterium
GGGTAATTCCTGGGAACAGTGAATCAATAAGGGCCCAATTGATATGGATTATTGAATCGACCGTCTGGCTGAACGCGCCAAAAATGCCAACTCCACCCGAAATGTTGCTATGAATCTGAACCGGCTCACTAAATGGATTATTAGAAATGCTCAATTGTTGCATTACACTTCGTAAGTAATAGAAGTAATCGCGAGATAATTGCTGAAAGTAAATCTTACGGTTGGTACCCAAAACACTATCAGTTCTGAAATAGGGCATCTCCATGTCGAGGGTAAAAACCTGGCCTTGAATATATTTGTCGGAAAAAATATAAAATTGATTTCCTGCCCAGTCATGAAATTTATCGTTCAAATTATAAAACCCCATTCCCCTTAATAACCAGTTGGCCTCGGTATTAATCAAACCAGGAATGGTTATCATCCTGACACTGACATTATTTGAAGCAGTTAGATAAGGGATAAACAGTTGTTTTTGAGGCTCAATCCTATAAAAATTGTTGGAATTAGACGGATCGGAAAAGGTGAGCTTAACCTGCAATTTTTTCTTTCCATCAATAATTTTCGAAATGGTGTCGATTTTTATAATTGGCAATGGTGCAGGCACCAGGGTTTCGGCCGAAGCAATTTTCAGCATATTGTCCGATATTTCGATCCGATAGCTGTTACCTGCTTTTGCAACAAAACCATCACTTACATAACGCCCTCTTGAAACATGCCTTAACTCTCCGATCCGGTTTTCGTTTTCGAATAACACAACACTAAGATTTTCAACTGGTTCAAATTCCGAATTTTTAAACCGGTTAATGGTTTTCGATAATCTGATGTCGACCTGTTTTCCATTTTCAAGAATACCCGAAACCACCAGGGCATCGCGAACTGAACGTTCATCAAATTCAATGATTTCTTTACAACTGATTAAAGTAACCGTTGCAATAAACCAATACAATATTTTGAGATATAACTTCATGTTCAGAAACTATATGTATATGAAAAAGTGGGCAGAACAGGAAAAATACTTACTTGCTTAATTACATATCTGTTTTGATGGTAACCTACGTACAGGTAAAACGGATTGCGCTGGTTGTAGGTATTGATAAAACCCAGTCGCCAGGTACGGGTGCTTTTTTCCCTGAATTTATGAAGGTTTATCCCTGCATCAAGGCGATGGTAATTGGGTAATCGGTAATTGTTCCGTTCGCTGAAATATCCGAGTATATGCGTCCTTCCTACACCGGCAGGCAAGCCTTCGAGCCTGATTTGCTGAGTTGGCAATGTTGCCCTGCTACCAGTCCCGAATACCCATATAATACCGGCATCAACACGTTTATTGAATTTGTGGGTCAAGGTTAACCCAATATCATGCCGTCTGTCGTATTTTGCCCAGAAAAAATTGCCATTGTTCAGGTTATCGAATTGTCGACGGGTCCACGATAAAGTGTATCCAATCCAACCGGTAGTTTTGCCATCGGTTTTCTGGGCAAGGAACTCAATTCCATCCGAAAACCCCCGGCCAGTTTCTACTTTGTCTTCCCAGTCTTTTTTATTTTCGAATAAATTAATCCCTTCTTTGTATTCAATTAAACCCTTCATAGTTTTTGTAAATGCGTCGATATTAACGATCAGGCCTTTGCCAAAGTCGAACCTTGCCCCAACCGAAAACTGGTCGGCAATTGGGGGTGGGACTTTTTTTGTTGCAGGCAACCACAGGTCACTTGGCATCGAAAAGGTAGAACTGCTCAGAAGGTTCAGGAATTGTGTCATCCGGGTATATGAACCATTTAGGGAAAATCGCCGGGATAAAAGCAACATAAGCGAAACACGGGGCTGAAGGCTCATAAAATTCTGTTCATCGGTCATATACACCGATCCATGCAAACCCATGTTTGAATGTAACAGTCCCGATATATGAAGGTCGCCTTCGGCATACGCCTGATGTAGCCAGGGTTTATTTAGTGAAAGACCGGGCCTCAGCAAACTTTTCAGGTTTGCCCGCGAAAAGTTTTTTGGCTCATCGGAAAATGAATAGAAAAAACCCTGTTTAATGAAATGGTACCCGTATTTAAAAGTCAGGCCAGGCATTGCAAAATGGTCGAAATCGATTTTAATGCCCGCATCGCCTATCTTTGAACCATAATATATATCGAAATCGTCGTAGTAGTTTGCCCCTTCCGATTCTTTTATATAATTATGCTTTGCATAAAAATCGTAGGTAGTAAAGAAAAGGGTAAAATTCGAAAACAGTCTTTGGGATAACAAATAGTTCCATCGTATCGATGCAACCTGGTTGCTCCAGTCGAGTGCGAATTTATTCCATTCCTTCCATCGGTGTTCGCTGAGGATATAACTGTCGAAAATATTCATTACTACATCGTCGTAGCCATAATAAAAATTTAAAAACAAACGGCTTCGTTCCGAAAAAATATGGTTGATTTTAGCATTAAGGTCGTAAAAATAGTATTCAGCATAATTTTCCTCATCAAAAAATGCTTTAATAACAGGTCTTGAAACTATATCAATGTATGACCTTCTGGCAGAGATGTTGAACGACGTCTTACCCTTGAAAATCGGACCTTCGAAGTTCATTTTCGATGATATCATTCCTATGGTTGCGCTACCTTTATACTCATGCAGGTTTCCGTCTTTCGAGGTAATATCGATAACCGACGACAGCCTGCCTCCATAACGTGCCGGAAAACCTCCTTTATAGAGATCAATATTTTTAACCATATCAGGATTGAATACCGAAAAAATACCAAAAAGGTGTTCTGCATTATAAACCGGTATCCCATCCAGAAGGACAAGGTTCTGATCGGGGCCCCCTCCCCTGATGTATAAACCAGATTGACCTTCGTTTCCGCTTTGTACGCCAGGCATAAGTTTGAGGGTTTTAAAAACATCGGCCTCACCCAAAAACGATGGTAGCGATTGTATTTTTTCGACAGTTATATCCAACTGGCTGATCAGCATCCGGCTCCTGTAAGCGTCGGCATTTTCACCCCTTACAACAATTTCGCCAAGTTCCGAAATTGGCAACAAGGAAATGTTGATTAGCGTGTCGCGTGTAAGGAATAAATCAATTTGAAGCGGTTTATAGCCAACATACGAATAAACCAAAGTATGCTTACCCATTGGCAGTGTAAAACTGTAAAAACCAAAATTATTTGAAGATGTGCCTTTTAGGCTGTTTTTTTCATAGATATTTGCCTGAACAAGAAACTCGCCCGAACCAGCTT
>CAZMDP010000422.1:0-3230 GCA_964565015.1 uncultured Prolixibacteraceae bacterium
TACTTGGATACCTTGCCAATGGACAGAACCAGATAGTAAGGGAGATAGAACTTGCCGATGAGTATGATGAGGAAGTATTGGGAATAACCCATTACCGGCATGATAACCTTGATGCAAAACTCCGCGAGCTTTTTGTGCGGGATAAAATTCATCTGAATCCTGATCTGAAGATTTGGGATATAACCGCACGGCTTGCCACAAACCGCACCTATCTGTCGAATTACATCAACAAACAGTATGGTGTTAACTTTTCGATGTTTGTAAACCGTTACAGGGTCGAAGAAGCTAAAGGTTTACTTGCCGAAAACGAAGGAAGCTTATATTCGCTCGAAGTCATCGGTGAAAAATGTGGTTTTGGGTCGTACAACAATTTTATCAGGGTATTCCGCGAGCTTGAAGGATTGACCCCCGGCCGTTACCGTGACCAGGTTAAGGGTGGTGCAAAAAAGTAAAAAGGGTACCGTTTACTATTCGTTACCCTTTTCTGCAAATAATATTTTACTGCTTTAAAAAGCATCTACTTTGCGATAAGCCTCCAATAAAGCCAATTCGCCCTCTTTACCCTGCTTACTCTTTCCGTGTTCCATACACAATACCCCATTGTACCCCTTGCTGTGGATATGTTTGAAAATATTGAGGTAATTAATTTCCCCGGTAGTGGGTTCACGCCGTCCGGGATTATCGCCGATATGGAAGGCCGCTATATACTCCCAGGCCATATTGATATTGGGGATAATATTACCTTCGGTAATTTGTTGGTGGTACATATCGTTTACAATTTTACAACTGGGGTGGTTTACCGCCTTACATATCATATACGCCTGTGGGATGGTCGTAAGGAATAGCCCCGGATGATCGGTATGTGCGTTGAGGGGTTCAATAACCAGTTCGATCCCTGCAGGGCCTACAATATCGCAGCACATACGCAAAGCATCAATAACGTTTGCTGTCTGATAATCCCATGCCAGTTTTTCGTCGTAACGGCCCGGAACCACCAAAGCCTGCTTTACGTTAGTTCGTTTTGCAATTTCAATGGCATCGTTCATTCTTTTTTTAAGCA
This sequence comes from uncultured Prolixibacteraceae bacterium, assembly GCA_964565015.1. Taxonomy (GTDB): domain Bacteria; phylum Bacteroidota; class Bacteroidia; order Bacteroidales; family Prolixibacteraceae; genus UBA1413. The sequence goes on from CAZMDP010000422.1 coordinate 1,061, forward strand.
TTTCCATGATTTCGGGGTCACGGGTTACCATCGATTTTACACTAAAATCGGCATACAAAACATAGGGCCCCATGTCCATGTTCCTGCGGGCAAGTTCGGCCACAATTTTTTCTTGTAAAGCAGGTTCTTTCCCCGGGAATCCATTGTCGAAAATAGCCCTGAAACCCTGATCGTGGATAAACCTGATCTGGTCTATCGGGTCGTTTCCGGCATGCTCCCTGAACATTCCGAACGAAGGGGCATACTTGAGTTTAAACTGTGCTGCATTTGATGTCCGCGATTCGGTAGCAAATGCCGAAACCGGCGTAGCCATACCTGCATAGGCAATACTGCCCAGAGCAGTATTTTTAAAAAAGTTTCTACGATTCATAAATTTTCAATCTATTATTTTATTGACACACTGTTCGAAAGCTTAAAAATACAAATAGATTTTTAATTTCGGCGCTTTACTTTATTATTATTTTTGTAACCCAATATTGGGGTTGGCCTCCGGTTATAATATATTTTGAAAAATGGATAATATTGATTTAATAGATAGGGGAATATGCAGGAATGGTAAGGGAACATGCGGTAAACTGCGTGTTTTCGACTGGCTCTCGGATGTAAAGAACCTTGCTAACCCCGATCAGCTCGTTGAAGTAAGGTTCAAGAATACCCGAAAGGATTATTTCAGGAATGTGAACAACCTAAGCCTTGTTCCGGGCGAAATTGTTGCTGTTGAAGCCAATCCGGGGCACGATATCGGTGTGGTTTCGCTTACCGGCGACCTGGTATTTGAGCAAATGTACAAGCATAAGCCCACCTACATCAACGGAGAATTGAAAAAGGTTTACCGCAAGGCCAAACCGGTTGATATTGAGAAATGGAAAGAGGCAATTATGCTCGAGCATCCCACCATGATTAAATCGCGCCAGATTGCCGCCGACCTGAAGCTCGACATGAAAATAGGTGACGTTGAATATCAGGGTGATAAAACGAAAGCCATTTTCTATTACATTGCCGATGAGCGGGTCGATTTCAGGCAACTCATTAAGATACTTGCCGAAGAGTTTCGTATCCGCATCGAAATGAAACAAATAGGTGCACGGCAGGAAGCCGGACGCATTGGTGGAATCGGTCCATGCGGGCGCGAGCTTTGCTGTTCGAGTTGGATGTGCAATTTTGTTTCGGTAACCACCAATTCGGCACGTTACCAGGACCTTACCATGAACCCGCAGAAACTTGCCGGGCAATGCGGGAAACTAAAATGTTGCCTCAATTACGAAGTCGATGTTTATCTTGATGCTCAGAAAGACTTTCCGCCCTCAAATATTCCGCTCGAAACCGAAAAAGGCAGGTATATTTTTCAGAAGGCCGATATTCTGGGGGGTATTTTCTGGTATGCATTACAAAATGAATCTTCTTCAAGCCTGGTGCCAGTAACTGTTGAAAACGTACGTGAAATACAAAGGCTGAACAAGAGTGGCCGAAAACCCGAAAAACTCTCCGTCGAAATTATGGTGCCTTCAAAGCCCGAAACCGAAAGTTTTCAGAACATGGCAGGGCAGGAAAGCATAAACCGCTTTGATAAAAAAGACAACCGAAAACGGAAAAAATTTTCAAAAAAAGGGCAAAACCGTAAAAACAGATGAAGGCAAAACACCCAATAGGTTTTGTAGCGCTGATCATAGTAGCCGGTTCAATTCTGTTGTCGTGCGACCGTTACCGGGTATTCGATACTTTTTCGCGCCTTCCTCATGCAGAATGGCATGTTGATTCTTTAAAGCTGTTCGAATTTGAAATTTCGGACACAAAGCAAATACACAATATCTATTTCAATATCCGGAACGACCGTTCGTACGGGTTCAGTAACCTTTGGTTGTTTGTAAGTATTATACCTCCCACGGGCGAACCTGTTACCGATACTATACAGGTTATCCTGGCCGACCCCCGGGGGAAATGGCTTGGGAAAGGATTCAGTGGCTTATATACCAGCCAGGTACCCTATCGTACACATGTTTTTTTCCCTGAGCAAGGGAAATATACTATCCGGATTCAGCATGGCATGCGGCCTGAAATCGTTAAAGGAATTACTGATATTGGAATCAGGATTGAACGGTCGGGGAAATGATCGTATTTATTAAATGGTAGAATGATTTTGTTTTAAGGAAAAAGTCTCAGGGAAGTGGGT
>CAZMDP010000423.1:0-3226 GCA_964565015.1 uncultured Prolixibacteraceae bacterium
CCGCTTTCATTTAAATACCATACTTTAAAACTTTATCCGTATGTTTTACAATTTCGTTTGGAACAGATACAAGATTTGGGGCCTTTGGTGGATGCCGACCTGAACAGGTTACAATTTGTGCACAGAAAAAATATACTCCCGGATAAAGATGAAATATACATCGGAGCGCTCCGTAATATGTATCAGAAATACAGTGAACATCCTGTTTCAACAGATATTGCTTACCAACTTGCCTTATCGCTCCGGACTCAGGGTTATAAATACAACCCGCATGTTTCTGATCAGTTTAAATGGAAGCTAAAGGAAGCCCTTGAAATTGCTGAAAACGCGGTTGAACGGTTTCCGGACACCGATGGCGCCAACAATTGCAGCGTCTTGATCAAACAGATTAAATCGCCTCAGTTGAATATTACTGCCAACTATGCAGTTACGCCCCGGATCCCCTCGCTTGCCCTGGTCGGATACAGGAACATCGATTCCCTATACCTGAGAATAGTTCCACTTGATTATGACACGGATCAAAAACAGCAGCGCCAAAATCAAAACCAGAAAGAGCAGATTGAGAAATACCTCTCATTAAATGCATATAAAAGCTGGAGCTTGAAGTTGCCAAACGATAACGATTATCAGTCGCACAGTGCCGAAATTAAATTGCCGCCCCTTCCATCGGGTTATTATGTGCTTCTGGCTTCATCAACACCCGATTTCAATCTGCAGTCGGAGGTTACCTTTTTGCCATTCTGGAGTACCAACATTAGTTTAATCGGAAGGCATACACGTGATGGTTATGAGTTCCATATTCTCGACCGTCAGAAAGGGCAACCTATGCCAAACCTTAAAACTCAGGTCGTCAGAAGGAGCTACGATTATAGGTCTGGAGGAATTAAGGACATAGCTCTGCAACAATTGGTTGCCGATAAAAATGGTTTTGGAATTATTTCAAGGGGAAAGACTGAGGGTAATGATCAGCTTTATCTGAAAATCAACACTCCCAAAGATAGTTTTGTGACCGAACCCATTTGGTTAGGTTATCCTGTCGAAAATGAAGCAGCCAAAGAAATCAGGACCCATTTCTTTACCGACCGGGCAATTTACCGTCCCAGACAAACCATCTATTTCAAAGGGATTGTTCTCGAAAAAGATGGCGACAAGTCGGCTATTAAAACTAAATTTCACTCCACAGTAATTTTTACCGATGCCAACGGGCAGGAAATCGGCAAACAGGAACTGGTTACCAATGAGTTTGGGTCTTTTTCAGGAAGTTTTGTTGCTCCAATGGGTGTTCTCACCGGGTACATGGAGATATCCGATAGTTATGGAAACGTTGGTTTTCGGGTAGAGGAGTATAAACGTCCCCGTTTTGAGGTCACTTTCCCTCCGATAGAAGGCTCATACAAACTGGGCGAAGAAATATTGGTTAATGGAAAAGCCATGTCGTTTGCAGGCAGTGCGCTATCCGATGCCAAAGTCAGTTACCGCGTGGTGCGCAATGCCCGGTTTCCCATAATCTGGTGGTGGCGCGACAGGTTTCCTTCATCGCCTGCCATGGAAATTGCCCATGGAAATTCGGTAACCGACATTAACGGACAATTCCATATCACCTTTACAGCCATTGCCGATCTCGATGTATCAAAAGAATTATCTCCTGTATTTACTTATATTGTATATGTGAATGTAACCGATATAAACGGCGAAACACAAAGTGCTGAAACTTCGGTAAGTGTGGGTTATGCAGCTATGGTAATTACAACCAATGTTGAAGACCAAGTGAATGCAGATAATGGACTGAAACTTGAAATTAAAACTACCAACCTGAATGGACAACCTGAACCGGCAAAGGGGAGTGTTTCCATTTTTAGAATTTTGCAACCCCGCCAGGTTCTGTTTTCGCGCAAATGGGCACGACCCGATAAGTTCACTTTGACAAGCGAAGAATTTAAAAAACTTTTCCCTAATGAAGTTTATGATAATGAAGATGATATAACAAAATGGCAGAGAGGCGAAACCATCTTTTCAGGGAATTTCTCAACACCCGACAGTTCAACTTTCCCTAAACTGAAAGATATCAAACCTGGTTTGTATCTGATTGAAATTACCAGTACCGATAGTTTTGGGGAAGCAGTCAGCCACACCAAATATTTCAGGGTGTTTTCACCATCAGTTAGAAAAACAGCCACAACTTCCCCGTTATCGGTGACCTTGCTGACCCCCGAAGCCGAACCTGGCCAAACTGCATCCGTTTTGGTAGCAACACCGCTGAAAAATGCTTTTTTGGTGGTTGATTTATTATCCAAAAACACTAATGCCCAACGCTTCTACTATAAGTTAAGCAACCGCCAGCAGCGCATCGATATTCCGATATTCGAAGAAAACAGAGGAGATATTTCAATGAATTTTGTTCTGGTTTCAAACAATAGGGTATTTCAGGAGAGCAGGATAATATCTGTGCCATACACCAACAAGAAACTCGACATTGAAATCGGAAGTTTCCGCAGTCAGCTCGAACCTGGACAGGAAGAAGAATGGCGGGTAACCATAAAAGATAAGCAAGGTGAGAAAGTTGTTGCCGAACTGCTGGCCGGAATGTACGATGCTTCCCTCGATGTGTTTGTAAAACATCAATGGCCATTTTCTGTTTACAACGATTTTTTCCGGGTTCCCGAATGGAACAGTAATATTGGATTTTCAACTATTGGCGGAAGAAAATACTGGTACCAGCGTGATTGGGGAAGAATCAAAGAAAAAGAATATGAACGCATGATCTGGTTTGGAGGATATTTTTTTGGACGCGGGGGGCTCAGACTGGAGAGTGCCGTTTCGGAATCGCAAACTATCATGATCAGGGGCAATTCTTCCGTTTTAAATATTACCGATGATGCTATGGATTTGCAACCTCTATCTGTAGTGAAAAAAAATGAAGAAAAATCTGTTTATTTTATGGGTGACAGGGAACCGGCAGGTGAAAATACTCAAATTTCAATGCCGTTGCCAGCAAAACCCCGCACCGATTTTAACGAAACGGCTTTCTTCTACCCACACCTTGCCACAAACGAAAAAGGTGAAACCACAATTAAGTTCCGGATTCCCGAATCGCTGACCCGCTGGAACCTTATGGGGCTGGCGCATACAAAAGACCTGAAAATAGGGACGCTCGAAAAATCACTGGTTACCCGGAAAGACCTGATGGTATTTCCTAATGCACCCCGTTTTCTCCGCGAAGGTGACA
>CAZMDP010000424.1:0-3222 GCA_964565015.1 uncultured Prolixibacteraceae bacterium
AAAGCCGAAGAGGCCGGGGTAATCATATTTGGTACACTGGCCGCACGCAGTGAAATTACGCGAAACACTCTGCTGAATCTTTTAAATACCAAAGCATACCGCATTCTCGATGTTAACCTTAGGCCTCCCTACGACAGGCGCGATATTGTTGAACTTCTCCTGAGCAAAAGCGATTTTGTAAAAATGAGCATAAATGAAATGGCAACCGTTGCCAAATGGATCGAGCTGACCTGGTTTAACGAAGAGTCGGCTTCGCGCGCAATCGCCGATCATTACGGGTTATCGGGGGTGTGTGTTACCCGTGGCGATAAAGGAGCAGCTCTGTTGATCAGGGGACATTATTACGACAATCAGGGTTATCAGGTGCAGGTAGCCGATACGGTCGGGGCCGGCGATGCTTTCCTTGCAGCTTTGATTTACGGTTTTATAAACCATAAAACACCCGAAGAAGCCCTAAACCTGGCTTGCGCAACAGGCGCTCTTGTTGCTTCGAGAGAAGGTGCAACGCCTGAGTATGGATTTGATGATATTCAACAGATAATGAAGAAGGATTAATCATCACTTTTTAAAATCTCCCGAAACTGTATCCTTTTCCCGACAAATCATCGATCAATTGCTCAAGATAGTAATAGAATTTATCAGTCCGGTCGGGATGGGTTCCTAAATGGATCAACATGATCGCACCGTTCAATCCGTTTCTGTCTTTTGCTTCGAACCGCCACAGCCTTTCCATAAGTTCGCGGGAACTGCGGTAATTCGGCAGATCGGGGGTCGTATAATCGGCATTGGTACCTATTCCCGGTGTAAAGTTTATCATTTCGAGGCCATGTTCGCGTGTCCATTCCACTATAGGCCGGTTATACCATTCGTAAGGCGCCAGATAAAATAAAATCTGATTTCTGCCAACTCCAAACCGCTCTATTTCAAGGATATTGTTCTCCAGGTCAACATCAAACTCTTTACGGGTCACCAGCAGCGAATCGCGGTTTTCCCACGGAACATACAGCAGGTGCTTATCGGAATGAGGCCCCAGATAATGCCCTTCGTCAATTATCCGTCGGACAATAGCTTCAAATTCGGGGTTGCGCAGAAAATTTCCGGTAAGGAAGAAAGAACCTTTTACACCTTTGCTTTTCATTACACGGAGGATATGGTCGGCACCTTCGCCGTATTCATCGGCCGAAAAAATCAGATAAACTCTCCTAAGGGTTGTATCTTTCCGGACTATAGCCCCGTAAGGATCGATAACATCATTATTTGCCACCTTTTCCCCGAAGAAGTTCATCACCTGCATTAACAATTGTTCCCTTTCCCGGTCAGAAACCATCGCTTCAATCGGAAAACCGAGAATAACCGATTTATAATTGCCTTTGAACGCTATTCCGGCGCTTACATTATTTTCGTTATACCTGAAAATTGTAAATGCCCCTTCACCCGAGGGTTCAATTCCGTCGGGAGCTTCAACAGTGTAAGTCGCGCTGTTGGCCCACTGGTTAAAACTCCCAGCCATATCGAACCAGGGCTTTCCATAATCGGTCGAATAAAATTTACCCATTCGCGTTGCATGGTTGGTACGCCAGATAAATTTCAGTACATCTTTGGCAAACCTGGCAGCTACCGTATCTTTTGGTTCCGAAAAGTCGGTTCCCACATAAGCGCCGCTCATAAGTAATCTCCCTCCTCCATCAGCAATTTGTCGGATTTTATGCATAAACCCCGGAGTGAAAATTTTATAATTGGCAGTTCCATCGCCATTCAGCGAGGGCGTAGTTTTTTCTTCACCCAGAATTATGTCGATAGCAGAATATTCCGAAACGTCAAAATCGGGGTTTTCGAAAACCTCATCGCTGACAGAAACCCAGCTATAACCATTATTCCCGAAAAGTCCGCGGCCATGAACAGCCGTGTAATCGAAAATGTTGCCAACCACCGGCATTGCTTCACCATCGGCATAGCTGCTTCCCCAACCGGGATTATCATCGTCGAGCCATGGATCGGTTCGGTTAAAATTGTATTGAAATCCGGTGAACGACAAATCGGTTCCATCGGCCACACCCTGATCGTTCCACCATTCAACCCCGGCTTTACCGCCGTGGTCAATCCAGGCAGGTCCCGAAATCCGGTCGAAGGCATTAACTACAAGCCCAATACCCTTACTTCCGCCCAAATATGCGGAAAGAACCTCCGAAGGAAAGCTTTCGCCCCCTTCATTAAGTGCGGTTACCCTGAATTTATACACAGAAGTTTTGTCCGCAATCTTTACCAAAAGAAAAGTATCGGCAGTGACGGCCGATTCAGTAAAACCTTTCCCGTCGGGTTCGATGTATATTTTGTATTTCGATGGAATCGCCGAAGGTTCTAAAGGATCAACCACCGGCCTCCACGAAAGTTTCACTTCATCACGACTTATGGCTGTAACAGCAAAATGGTCGGGGGCAAGTGGCTGCACCACATATTCACGTCCTTCCTGGAATGCCAGAAACCGCAACATTCCTTTGTAAATCGACCGGCTCACATGGAAACGGAAGCGTGGATCGAGTCCAAAACGCATATCGGCCAGGTTCTGGTGCGATAAAAGCTCCAACAGTATGGTTGGAACGTTAGGCCGCCAGGCTTCGGAATATTGTCGGTCCCATAAACCGCGCCGCATCCACTTCGGATTATACAATGCCCGTATATCGTCGACAATCTGGGTCTGGATAAGGTCGCTCAGATCGCGGCTGCTCATTCTTGAATAACCATTGGGGAACTTTCCCCGATCGGACCAGGTGCTGTATATGGCAAGCGTCCCGATTACCGAATCGCCCGGAGTAATGCCGGCATCGGTGTGAAAGGCAAAAGCAAGGTCGATGGGGATTCCGAGTCCAGCCACATTTCGGTCTTTCTGAGGGCCATTAGGGCGCCCCATCAGGTAGTTGACCCATTCGCCCCGCGACATATAATCGTCGTTGTAATCGTTTTTATCGCTGTTTAGGTTGTAAACCAGCGAATCGGGGAACCCGGCATATTGCAGATAGTAAAGGGCACCTTCCATAAAACGGGGCCTGCCGCTGGTTTTCCATGTAAACGAGGAAAGGTCGCCAGTTGAAATTTCGCTTTGGGGCTGCCGGTTTTCGTTTAACGACCACTGGTTGGGCAATAAAGTTTCGGCAGGCCGACGGGCAACGTTGCCCATACCTCCCCCAAATCTGACTGCATCGACCGATATGGTTTCACCTGAAT
>CAZMDP010000425.1:0-3215 GCA_964565015.1 uncultured Prolixibacteraceae bacterium
CCATCACCGAATCAAAACACGTTTTCATTCAGAATGGATTTATGGCTTTAAAAGGAAAGGATCCAGTAAACATTCTTGAAATCGGTTTTGGGACCGGATTAAATGCATGGCTTACAGCAATTGAAGCATCTGTTTCAATCTCTAAAGTCAAATATTATGCAATCGAGAAATACCCACTTTCGGATGTTTATTTAAAAGAGCTTAATTATACAAGGTTTTCAGAAGTACAGTATGCCGGATTATTCGAGCTTATTCATAAAGCCCACTGGAACAGGATTGTTACGATAAATCCATGGTTCGATTTAATAAAAATTGAAGCAGATCTCCTTTCGTTTCCTTTTTCTACAATTGAGAATATTGATCTTGTATATTTTGATGCCTTTGGGCCCGACAAGCAACCAGAAATGTGGGAATTGCCGGTTATTGGAAAAATCTATGAGGTAATGGCCGAAAATGGGGTATTTGTTACATATTCGGCAAAAGGTGAAGTACGGCGTAAGTTAGGTTATGCAGGCTTTACGGTGGAGCGTTTACAGGGGCCGCCCGGAAAACGTGAAATGCTGAGGGGGATAAAAAAAATTTCGGGTTGATAATGAAAATTCATTTATCTTCGCACCTTCAAATCACCATAATTATCAGGTGTTTATATTTTGTTATTTTATAAATCGCATTATTAATACTTTATTATTTATTACAACATGAAAATCAAATCGTTATTGCTAATTGCAACCATAGTTGCGTTTTCTACGGCCAGTTGCCAGCAAGGAATTTCAGGCAAAAAGGCAAATCTAAAAACCGATATCGATTCAACCAGTTATGCGTTGGGTATCCTTATTGGTCAACAAAATAAACAGGGCTTAGAGAGTTTTCCGGGTGGTTCCGATATTGATGTAACCATTATGGCACAGGCATTTCTGCAATTTCTGAAAGGCGAAGAAACTGTCATGGACGCCAATAAAGCCAATGAAATTGTAGGAAAATATTTTGAAAATGCCAATAACCGGATTGCACAGAAAAACCTTGAAGATGGCAATGCTTTCCTCGAAAAGAACAAGGCAAGGGCTGGTGTAGTAACTACCGAAAGTGGGCTGCAATACGAGGTTATTGTTGAAGGCAATGGACCAAAACCTACCGCCGACGATGTGGTTAAAGTTCATTATCATGGTACCCTCATCGATGGAAAGGTTTTCGACAGTTCGGTTGACCGTGGTGAACCTGTTGAATTTCCTGTCGGGGGAGTTATCCCGGGGTGGGTTGAAGCACTTCAACTTATGCCGGTTGGTTCAAAATGGAAAATCTATCTTCCGGGTAATCTTGCTTATGGTGAAAGAGGCGCTGGTGGCGACATTGGTCCCAATACTGTACTTATTTTTGATGTTGAACTGATTGATATTGTCCAAAAGGATAAGTAGTCACAAAAACTTTTTCTCCCTTAAGAGTTAATCTGAAATATTATCGTCATGAGTTTGGTATTAAAAGGAAAACTTACAAAGATTCTGAACCCTGAATCGGGTGTTTCGAAAGCCGGAAATTCATGGAAGAAACAGGACTTTGTAATAGAAACTTCGGAACAGTTTCCGAAAAATGTTTGTTTTACGCTCTTTAACGATAAGGCATCGATGCTGAGTGGGTTTAATCAGGGCGACGAAGTAGAAGTTTCATTCGATGTGGAATCGCGTGAATTTAACGGAAAGTATTATCACAACCTGAATGCCTGGAAAATCTCGAAGGTTTCGCAATCAGCAGGGGAATACATTCCTCCACCGTCGATTGATGATATGCCTCCGGAACCTTTGGATGAGCAACCGGGAGACCTACCCTTTTAGATAACTTTTTTAATGGGTGTAAATCCCTGTTCGGAAGTGGTTTCTTTGAAAATATAGAACCATCTGAACAGGGATTTTTGGTTAATGATCCCTGATAAAAACCAATTTCGATTCATTGCTCATCGATGGAGAGAAATGATAACCTTCGCTGTTAAAAGCTTTCATATCTTCGGGACTATTAATGTTGTTTTCCAAAACAAACCGTGCCATCATACCCCGAGCTCTTTTAGCATAAAAAGAGATGATTTTATACGATCCATTTGAGAAATCCCTGAATTCACAATTAACCAATATGCATTTAAGTTTTTTAGAATCGATGCTTTTGAAATATTCATTTGATGCCAGGTTCAAAAGATAACTATTCCCGGTTTCCCCGACTGCTTTGTTGATTTTATGAACAATCTTCGTTTTCCAGAAATCATACAGGTTATTGAATGTTTTAAAACTCAGCGCAGTTCCCATTTCGAGACGGTGTGGTTTTATAAGGTCCAATGGCTTTAATACCCCGTACAAACCTGATAGTATCCTCAATCTTTTCTGCGAATCGGTAAACATTTTTCGGGTAAAAGAATTGGCTTTCAATCCATCATACACATCGCCATCGAAAGCGAGAATGGCAGGTTTTGTCGTAATTCCGGGTGAATTCCAGGTTTGGTAACGGTCGTAGTTCAATAAAGCCAGTTTTGGCGATATCGACATAAGGTGCTGCAAGTCGGTGGCTGAAAATTTTTGCATAATTTTTACAAGTGATTCGGCCTCTTTTGCAAAAACAGGCTGGGTAAATTCATCAACAAGGTTCTCTGCCTCAAAATTTAGCGTTTTAGCAGGCGATAAAATTATAAGCATACAATTAATGTTAAGTTTCCAATATAAATTGTATCATTTTGAGTTATTACTCTTTTGGGCTCGATTAATAAAACCTGAAATTATATTTATTGTTTCGGGTAAAATTCATTTCGTATGAGAACATCACTTCATGCGTGCCAAACTGATATTTTGCCAATGCGGTTGCCGGAAATTCGTAACAATATCCAAACCGCATATATCTGTCAAATATCCATTGAACAACGAAACCGACAGATTCATTATATCTGTAAAAACCTCCTATCCAAACCTTTGGGTACAGCAATACATCAACCGAAGGATTAATTTCGAGCGGGGCGCCATGGGTAATCAACATCCGTAAAGTTGGTTTCAGAAATACATGATAACTTAACCGGAAAACCATACTTCCGGATAGTATATAATTTCTGAATTCGGAATATGTATTCAAATCTGAAACATCGCTGTCGTATTCGAGCTGAATAATTTTTGGAACCGAAAAACTAAACTGGTATGTATCCGATTGAAGAAGGAGACCTATTCCAAAATTCGGGATTAAATATTTGT
>CAZMDP010000426.1:0-3213 GCA_964565015.1 uncultured Prolixibacteraceae bacterium
ACATGCTTCACTTTAAGGTGGCTCACTGCAAAGGTAATTACCGACATAGCGCTCAAATCGGTGTTGCTGACCATATTGGCAATGTTGCGCATCACGAACACCTCACCCGGTTTGGCGCCCATCAACTCTTCGGCTGTAACCCGGCTATCGGAGCAACCTATGTACAAAACTTTCGGGTTTTGCCCCATTGCAAGATTATTGAAAAAATGAGGGTCATTTTTTAGTTTGGACTTAATCCACTCCTGGTTATTTGCGAAAATCTGGCTAATTTCCATATTACTTGATATTTACTATGTTTTTATTACAAAGAAAAAAATTACCCGGTGAATCCCAACGCACTTGCTATGGCATTTATGCTCCCGAGCAGTTCGAGTAGTAGTTTTTCCTTTTCAGTTGTTCCACTGGCATCAGTATTTTGGCGCCAAAGTTTGAGCAGGTTGACCTGATGGTCGTGAAGCGGCTCCATGGCTTCGGCTCTCAACAGGGTTGAATAAAAATGATTTACGCGCCGTTTGGCAATGGGCACTTCAAGAATGTCGTCGATCATTTGCCGGGTCAGTTTCAGTTCGTCAAACATTATTTTCTGAAAATCATGGTAATGCTTGTCCCCACTTGCCAGTGAGCCATATTTTCCGAAAATATTTTCGTCAGACGATGCCAGGCTCGAATCGATATTGGTAAGAACGTACCGCACATAAGGATCGGTTCGGGCCGAAGTTTTTAACTTTTCATACTTCAGCAGATCGGTCATTTTCAGTTTTTCGAGTGTAGTGCCCACACCGTACCAACTGGTAATATTAAACCGGCACTGGCTCCAACTGAATACCCATGGTATAGCCCTGAGATCGGCCAACGATCGTTTACCTGTGCGCCGTGCCGGCCTGCTGCCGATCCGGCTATGTTCAATGGCATCTATCGGTGTGGCTTTTTCGAAAAAATTTATAAACCCGGGTTTCTGGGTTAATTCTTTATACACCGACATGCTATTTAAGGCCAGTAATTCGAGTTCACCGGAAAGGAGATGCCCCGAAATATCTTTTTTATGCTTATTCCGGATAGTAGCTGCAAGCGCACCAGCAGTAAGTAATTCAAGATTATACAGGGCATTGCCAAGGTTTGCATATTTGCGCTCAATGGTTTCGCCTTGTTCGGTCAGCCGGATGTGTCCCTGCAAAGATCGGGGCGGCAACGACTTTAAAAACCAGTGTGTTGGCCCGGCACCCCGACTGATGGAACCTCCCTTACCATGGAAAAAACAGATTTTCACCTTATGCTTTTCGCCAATTTTAACCATTTCGGACTGTGCCCGATATAAAAACCACTGGCTTGCCAGAATGCCACCGTCTTTGTTGCTGTCGCTGTAACCAATCATAACCTGTTGGATAAGTTCTCCGCCATTACTCTGCAACTTCAGACTATTACGCGTAACAGGGTGCGAAAGAAACCGGTCGAGGATTTCGGCGCTCCTGGACAGGTCTTCAATGGTTTCGAACAGGGGCACCACAGGCAATTGCGAAGCCATTCCATCGGGCGTGCTTACCATAAGCCCGGCTTCACGCTCGAGCAAATAAACCAGTAACAGATCGGAAACATCGCGGGTCATACTCACAATCAGCGATCCCAACCCTTCGGAACCGTATTTCAAAATGTGTTCCCTCAGCACCCTGTAAGTATCTACCGTAACCATAGCTTCGTGGCCTGCCTTAATACCCGGATGGGTAAATGGCCGGTTCAAAAGCAGTTCCTTTTCAATGATCCCAAGGCGGTTATCATATCCATCCGACAGAAAACTTTCGCCATTCAGACCAGCGGCATCAATGAGCTGTTTCATGGCCAAATCGTGGAAATGGCTGTTTTGCCTGACATCAAGTTTTGCCAGGTGAAAACCGAAAGTCTGCACTATCCTTAGCATTTCATTCATATCGGAATAAGCAATTTCGGAGGCACCTGCCTCAATAAGTGCTTTCTGGAGAAGTACCAGATCGTTGGTAAGTTCTGAAGGATAACGGTACCCCGCTTCATTTTCATAAAGGAGGGATTTATCGGATGAAGGCATTGATAGATCGAGTTTACCGATTAAAAACCCGATGTAATTTCTGAATGGTTCGGTGGACGACAATTTTTTCGCTGCCGGGAAATCTTTCAATTCACCATACAGTTGATCATATCGGAATCTGAAAGATTCCGAAAGATGTGAAAAATCAATATTAAAACTGAGGTAACGCTGCAGAATGACCAGCCGGTTTTTCAGCGTCTGAAAGGCTTTATACCTTAATTTATGCAGGGTATTCCGGGTTACCTCAGCCGTTACAAGCGGATGCCCGTCGCGGTCGCCACCTACCCAGTTCCCGAAAGAAATGCGGGGGAAGGCAGTCCAGTCGCGCAACAATCCAGGTTCAAATCCGGCGTCATGCCATGCCTGCTGTAAGCGGCGGTCGTGTTGAACCACCACTTCAGGAAAAACCTGTGTGAGATAATAAGTGATGTTATCGAGTTCGGAATCAACTTCTGGTTTTTCGGTAAAAACATCCGAAATCCTCCATATCCGGTGCAAGGCAATTTTAATCTCTTTTCTGAGCTCTTCCTGCTCCGAACGGGTGTACATGGTGTTTTCCCTTTTCAGGATCAACAGATATAGGTTTCGGAGGTGCTCAAGCATTATGGTACGTTTGGCTTCGGTCGGGTGGGCTGTCAAAACCGGCTCAACATGTATTTGCTGGAGCATTTTGGCAATTTCTCCGGCTGTGAAACCTTCTGCTTTCAGTTCATGAAGAATCGCCGGCCAAAGTCCGTTTATCGAGATTTTTGAAAATTGGTCCTCTTTTTTCCGGCGGTTTTGCATGGCCCCGTTTACTTCAGATATATTCAGCAACTGAAAACATACCGACCATAATTTGAGGTGTTTTTCAGACAAGTGGATATCATGTAATGACTCTGATTCCGAAATCCAAGGAATTTGTTGTGCAAGTTCAAATTCACCCGATTCTTCTAAAACCTCTTTCAGACAAATCAGCATAAACTCAAGGTCGTTATATGGCTTTCCAAGTTTATTTTTTACCAGCTCAAGCGTTTCCATAGTATAGATTGCAACACAAAATAAATCAGGTTATTATCGAATTTCTATATCAAACAATTTCATTAGCATAAAGTTTCGGAATTTGAACCTGAGCATACAAATAAAAACGGGGAAAGAACTACTCCTTCCCCGCCATA
>CAZMDP010000427.1:0-3208 GCA_964565015.1 uncultured Prolixibacteraceae bacterium
GGCCCATACGCTTAAACTTCTGAATGAAATGTTTGAGCTCAACCTAAGTAATATTCAATTGAAGGAATACGCCGTAAAGCTCTGTGCCGATTGCCCTTTCTTTATTGAAAACCAGCCGGCTTTTGCAACAGGTACGGGGAACATCCTTTCAACAATCAACATCGATCTTTCAGAATATCAAATGGTTATTGTTAAACCGCCCTTTGGGGTTGAAACAGTATGGGCTTATCAATCCATTACTCCCCGAAAACCCCGGAAGTCAATTTCGGAAATTATCAATCAACCTATTGAAACCTGGAGAGAAGAACTTACCAACGATTTTGAATGTACGGTTTTCGAAAAATATCCACAAATCGGCTCAATCAAACAAGCTCTTTATGACAACGGCGCGGTATATGCGTCGATGTCGGGCAGTGGATCATCGGTCTATGGTATATTCCGCAAAGTTCCATCCGATTTGGCTTCTGTATTTGATCCGGAGTATTTTTTATTCGTGTAGAATACAATTGCCCTTCATTTCATAAAAATAAAAGACAAAAACATATTTTATTCATCGGCAAATTTTCTCCATTCACCGGTAAAGATTGGGCATTGACTGGATTTTGATATTTTTTAAGCTTCATTCATGTAACATTTGCATCGTTATTTAGTCTATAACGGTGTAAGAAAACAACAGAAACAGAAAAATATTAAAAACAGAAAACAATGAAAACAAGAATTTTAACAATCGCAATGGTACTGATGATCGGGATGATGTTCAGTAATTCAGCAAACGCCGGAAGAAGAACCTCTGGAATTGCCTCAAGCCTTGAAAACGCAATTGATCCCGCTAAATCGATCGAATCGTGGATGGTTTTCGACCTCAACTGGAAACCGGCTGAGATCACCAAAATATTCAGTGTCAAAGAAGAATCGCTCGATATTGAAGAATGGATGATTGAACCAGCTATGTGGGTAAGATTTAAAGATGCAACAGAATCTTCATTGGAAATCGAAACCTGGATGACCAATGAATTATTCTGGGGAAAAAACGATCCGGCTACCGATTTAAATATACAGATAGCTGAATGGATGGTTAACCCCGAAAACTGGACAAGAGTTCCGCAATCATCTTCAATCTGCGAAAGCGTTCTGAAGGTAGAACCATGGATGGTTAATGAAAACATCTGGAAATCGTAAATAGAAGCAGTTAGTTTATAGGTTAGTTATTTGGTTTTTTTTGAGGACAGGTTGCTTTTCGGCAACCTGTTTTTTTATGCAAAAAAGCTGCTTTGTTTTGATACGAAGCAGCTTTTCATGTATTATTTATTACAATGATTGTTCTTTACCTGACCAACGCAGGTTTAACTTCAACCATAACGTGGTTTTTTGGAACGATTTCATCACGTTGCACATATATTTTAACGATTTCGCCGTCGAATTGCATTAAAACGTTGTTGTGCATTTTCATTGCTTCAAGTAACAGGATAGGCATTCCCTTTTTTACCTTCTGTCCGGACTTTACCATTATATCGATGATAGTCCCCGGAATAAAAGAAGTAATCAGGTTTGGATTATGTGGTTGCCATACCTTCCTGTTTTTGAATTTTTTGGTGAGTGTGGTCTGATATTTGGCCCCCTGGACAATCAACGATTCCATTGGGATATTTTCTTTGCTCTCCTGTGTCATGTTTTAAAAGCTTAAGATTTTTACTGATCGATACCAGATGGTTTAAAATGGCGGAATTCCATGTTTTTTCTCAGGCAGGAACACACTCTTGTTTTTCGAAACCTTTAAGGCATGTAAAATGCGCTGGCGGGTTTCACCCGGTTCAATTACCTCGTCGATGTAACCTTTTGCTGCCGCAACATAAGGATTGGCAAATTTCTCCTTGTACTCCTGAATCTTTTGCTGGCGCATGGCCTCAGGGTCTTCGGCTTCCATAATTTCTTTCCTGAAAACGATGTTTGCTGCACCTTCGGGCCCCATAACGGCAATTTCGGCACCTGGCCAGGCAAATACAAAGTCGGCGCGCAGGTGCCGCGAGTTCATGGCAATGTAACCTCCGCCATAAGCTTTTCTGAGGATAATGGTGACTTTCGGAACGGTGGCCTCACTGTAGGCATACAAAATTTTTGCGCCGTGGCGGATAACCCCTGCGTGCTCTTGGTCAACTCCGGGAAGATAACCCGGTAAATCTTCGAGCGTAACAATGGGTATATTAAACGAATCGCAATATCGGATAAACCGGGCGGCCTTATCGGAACTGTCGCAATCGAGAACACCGGCAAGTACCAAAGGCTGGTTGGCAACGAAACCAACCGTTTCGCCGTCGAGACGGCCAAATCCAATGATGATGTTGGGTGCAAAATGCTCCATTATTTCGAGAAATTCCGACCCATCGGTCAAAGTCTTGATAATTTCGCGCATATCATACGGAACACGTGGATCGGCCGGAACAAGTTTTTCGATTCCTTTGCCTTTTTTCGGCGGTTTGGCCGGGAAGGGCTGCGCCTTTTCTTTATTGTTCCATGGAATATAGGTGATCAGTTTTTTGATTTGTTCGAAACATTCGGCCTCGCTTTTGGCATAAAAGTGGGCGTTCCCGGTTATTTCGGCATGTACTTTAGCACCGCCAAGTTCTTCCATCGAAATATCCTCGCCAAGTACCGATTTAATTACACTGGGCCCGGTAATAAACATTTTCGAAATGTTTTCAACCACAAAAACAAAGTCGGTCAAAGCTGGAGAATAAACTGCACCACCTGCACATGGGCCGAGAATTACCGAAATCTGTGGTATAACCCCTGAAGCAAGTGTATTACGGAAGAAAATCTCGCCGTAGCCAGCCAGTGAATTTACCCCTTCCTGGATACGCGCACCCCCTGAGTCGTTGATCCCGATGAGCGGAACCCGCATTTTAAGGGCGTGGTCCATGATTTTTGTAATTTTGCGGGCGTGCATTAATCCTAACGAACCTCCGGCTACCGTAAAGTCCTGCGCAAAAATACATACAGGTTTGTTGTAAATGGTTCCGGTTCCGATGATTACACCGTCGCCATGCAAAACTTTGGTTTCCATACCAAAATCGCGTGCAGTGTGTTCAACAAAAAGGTCGTACTCGTGAAAGGAGTTTTCGTCGAGAATGGCAAGAATACGCTCACGGGCAGTGAGTTTCCCCATTTGTACCTGTTTTTCAATGGCCTCGTCGCCACCCCCTTTTTGTAC
>CAZMDP010000428.1:0-3204 GCA_964565015.1 uncultured Prolixibacteraceae bacterium
GACAAAGAGAACCTTCGCGAATCAGTCCGAACCGGATACGCACAGATCGCCCAGGGGTACGGTCGGCAATTCTCAAAATACCCAGACTGTCCATAGGCATATCTTCTTTCTTTACCTTTTTACGCGTAGCATTTTTAATGCTGTCTTTTGGAGGTTGGATATGATAAATCAAAAATTTACTGTCATAATCGAATGATGCTTTTGTTCCCCGCTGAAGGGTGTCAGCATAACTTAACCGCAATTCGCGCATCAAAAGGCTCCCATCGCCTTGTTGAGGATTTAACTCATAAGCAACCTTCTTCCCGTTATTCGAAATAATTTGCCTCGTTATGGTTTTCCATTGTGCATAATCTTCAGCCGAAATTGCTTTTTTGTTTGATTCCTGTGCGTATATAAAAATAGAATGGAGTAATAATGAAATAAAAACGACACACTTTACTATCATATCCTCATTTAATTTAACGTATTCATGCAAAACTAACCCAAAAATCCATTTTTTGTTGTAAGGTTCTGAATTCAAATGCAAATAGCTTATTTTTGGTGATGGTTGAATTACTTCAGATTTATTGATATGAAAAGAGTTGCAATTGTTGGATTTGGATTTATGGGCATTACCCATACCATAAATATTCTAAGGAACAGGGAAGTTGAACTGGTTGCCATTGTTGATAAATATCCTGAAAACATCAGGCAGAAGCTGAATGAACAGATAGGAAATTTTTCGACGGGTTCAATCGACCTGGATGCTATTTCGAATATAAAGATATATACCGACCTGAAAAAATGTTTGACGGCCGAAAACCCTGATGCCTGTGTTATTGCAGTACACACCGATCTCCATTATGAACTTACGCAATTGGCGTTGAATGCAGGGGTGAATGTATTTCTCGAAAAACCTTTCAGTCTTTCTGTGAAGGAGTGTTCCGAAATGGTTGGACTGGCACGTTCGAAAGGGCTTATATTAATGATTGGGCATGTGGTTCGTTTTATGCCTGCTTATAAACAATTGAAAACCTGGAAAGATACAAATGAGTTTGGTAAATTGCAGTTTTTATCCCTTTCGAGGTTTTCAGGCCTTCCTGCATGGGGACAGTGGAAAGATAAACGGAAAAATTTCGGTTCATCAGGGGGAGCTTTATTCGATCTGGTCATTCACGATATTGATTATGCCCAATGGGTATTGGGTGTTCCCGATCAAATATCAGCTTACACATTACCCGGTGAATTAAGTGTTCACGACTACCTGAACGCTATCTGGAAATATGACTCCGGTTTCACCCTGAAAATTGAGGGCGGAAATATTTTTCATACGGGTTTTCCCTTCCAGGCCGGTTTTTCTGCAAAATTCGAAAAGGCAAGTATTTTATATAGCAGTTCAGCTCCTGAATTTATAAAAGTAGCAACCAATGAGGGAATAACGAATTTTCCGGCCGGCGATGCAAACGAAGGTTTTTCGGCCGAAATAGATTATTTCTTGAATTGTATCAAAAATAAAACCCAACCCGAATTGTGTACAGCTGAATCGGCCATGTTGACCATCGATATCTGCCACAGGCATATTATTTAAATTTTCGGATAACAAAAGGAACCCATCATTGGAAGAAAATTGGTTTTAAAGAATTCTATGGGGAAAAAAGGCTGGCATAGTAATTGAATCGATCGGAAAAATCTGGTTATAAATCTTTTTGTGATGATTTTTGAAATCGAATCGCACAAAACAGACTAATCAGTAGTTCTTATCGTTTTGTATTCATCAATCAAATTCGTTACGCCATGAAAAAGTTATTATTTGTTACGCTGATTTCAATTTTGGGTTGGTCTCTTTCGGCGCAACCGACATTTAATCTCGGTTTAAAAGGCGGCCTGACCAACTCAGATATTTCACTTAGCAAGGAGAGTTATACTTCGGAAAATATTCTGAGCTACCATGTTGGTGCTTTTGGCCGTGTTGGATGGGGGCGGGTGTTTATTCAGCCCGAAGCTTACTTCAATTCGCGCGGGGGAGAGATTTTCAAAGGCGAAAACAATCCGGTTGCTTTGGCAACAAAGTTCGACTTTTCAACAGTTGATGTCCCAGCTTTGGTTGGGATCAAATTATTCAAGGGCGATTTTGCCGATGTCAGGATAATGGGGGGGCCGCTGTTCAGTTTTGTTACTTCGAAAGATGTTGAAGGAGACAAATTCGGAGTTGACGATTTTCGGGATAATTTCTTTGGCTGGCAATACGGAATAGGGGTTGACCTTTGGTTTATTACCCTTGATGCACGCTTCGAAAACAGCAGGAGTAATGTCATCCAAACCAGCGATTTTAATGCCCGCAACAAAACTTTTTTGCTGTCGGCAGGGATAAAGTTATTTTAATCCGTTTTCAGGATTTTACATGTTAGGCCCATTTTTAAAATTCTGATTTCATGGTCTTACGTACATGAAATGAAGATAAAATTGCTGAATAAATAAACATTTCAAATTTCTCCTTTTTTCCCAGATACCGTTTTAACGGGAGGAATGCGTTGGAATTTACATTTCGGGGTGGATCCTTTAATTTACCTTATGGGTATATGCAAGAATCCCCTATATGTATAAAAATTGCCTCCGGATATCATGAATTAATTTTTGACAGCAATTAATTCAGCATAAGCGTTGAACTGGACAATACGCGTACCGCTGAACATAAGCTTATGAGTAATTATTTTTTGCTAAATCCTGAGCAAATTTCTATTCTACATTAAAAATAAGGTAAATCTTGTTGTTGATTTAATTGATAAGAAATATACCTTCGCATTGAACCTGATAATTTTTTATTTTTAGAACGGTTTTAAACAACCGAATTGCCTCAACCTTTTAACCATTTCGGGTGTTGTACGGGTGAGAAAAAAATATTGAAAAACAAATAAAAAACTGATTATCATGTTCGATCTTGACCTGATTAAAAGGGTATATTCTGATTTTCCCCAAAGGGTTGGCAAAGCCCGCGAAGTTTTAAACCGGCCGCTCACCTATGCCGAAAAAATTCTTTACGCCCATCTTTACGACCATGAGAATGTACAACCCTATGAACGGGGTAAATCATACGTTGATTTTGCCCCCGACCGGGTTGCTATGCAGGATGCCACTGCGCAGATGGCGCTTCTTCAGTTTATGAATGCCGGCAAACGCACCACGGCTGTACCTTCTACCGTGCACTGCGACCACCTGATCCTTGCG
>CAZMDP010000429.1:0-3200 GCA_964565015.1 uncultured Prolixibacteraceae bacterium
CGCTTGTCTCACCGATCACCTTGTACCCATCATCACAAAATTCATAGTTTTTTTTATCCACATTTTCGCGCGAGCCCATATTGATTACAAAATGAATAATTCCCGAAAATTGTTTAAGTGGATTGTTGCGGCTTTTGGGGATATTGGGCATCTCCATTATTTCAATCCGGCATTCTCCATCGAATGTCAGGAAATAGGAACGAAATTCTTTCGAATGGTTGTAATAGGCTTTTCCAGGAGTGGCATCAAAATAGTGCATGTAAAAATTTTTCATTCCTTCCAGATCATACGTCCAAATGGCAATGTGGTCAATCTTCATGGTATTATAGTTTATTTGTGATGCTCAGCAAATATAGCAATAAAGTAGGTTTTTTGTTTTAGAGATTTTATTTTTTGATGTCCTTTTCCGATTTTGTGGACTATACTTTTCGAATGATCAATTTTTATTGCCCCGGATATATTTATTTATGATTTTTTACCTGAATGAAAACATCATCTGAAACAGGAAAATTTCGCTTTTCAGTGTTTTATTGTACTATGATTATAAGCGATATATGTTTTCACATGGTATGTTGAACCAATTTGATTCTGACCTTTTCCGGGGAAAAGCATATTGAAAAGGTGTAACTTATTTATGTACTTTTGGCGCGCAACTATTTTGCAGGTTAATTGTTTCATTGTCAAAATAATAAAATAAAAGAAAAAAATGATAAAATACACGGTTCCCTCTTTGCTTGAGCCTTCGTTTGAGAATTTTTCGGAGCGTATTGCGCTCACTTTTGTAGGAGAAACACCCATGACCTATGGTCAATTGAAGGATAATACCTTAAGGGTTGCCTCTATGTTGAAATCATTCGGTATTAACAAGGGAGATAAGGTTGCTATATTAAGCTCAAACATGCCCAACTGGGGGTTGCGTTTTTTGGTATTTCATGGATTGGGGCTGTTACAGTACCCATATTGCCCGATTTTAGCCCTGTTGAGATTAAATCCATATTGGAACATTCGGAGTCCAGAATTATTTTTGTTTCAGAGGGTTTGTACCACAAAGTAGAAAACGAACACCATTCCGGAATTGATAAAATTATACTTCTCGAAAAATTCTGTGTTGTACCAGAAGGGACTAAAGCCAGGGAGTTAAATACTTTGGAGAAGGCCGATCTTAATGCGTTTGAACCTTTTTCTGAATGTCTGGCCGAAGAGGAAGACCTTGCAACAATAATATATACTTCGGGTACAACCGGTAGCTCAAAAGGGGTAATGCTCACCCATAAAAATATTGCCTGGACAGGCAAACAGGCATATACCATGGAGCCGGTGCATGAAAACGACCGTTTCCTTTCTATCCTTCCGCTGTCGCACACCTACGAAAATACATTGGGTTTGTTGCTGCCACTGTTTCATGGCGCTTCGGTGCATTACCTGCGCAAGCCGCCCACAGCACCGGTTTTATTGCCTGCCCTTCAGGTGGTTAAACCTACAAAAATTTTGTCGGTTCCGCTTGTTATCGAAAAGATATTCAAAGGGAAGGTATATCCTGCCTTGCAGAAAAGCCCGGTTACCCGGACGCTTTATAAATTTGCACCAATGCGGAAGTTATTACACCGCGCTGCCGGCAAAAAACTGATGAAGACATTTGGAGGGGAACTTAATTTCTTTGGTATTGGCGGTGCAAAGCTTGATGGTACGGTAGAAAGGTTCTTGATAGAGGCGAAATTTCCGTATGCAATTGGATATGGGCTGACCGAAACATCGCCCCTGCTTGCCGGAACCACTCCGCGCAATCCCCGTCATGGATCGACCGGACAGGCCCTGCAAGGGGTAAAACTTCGTTTGGGCAATGTTGACCCTGATACGGGCGAAGGCGAAATCCAGGCACAGGGCCCGAATGTAATGCGGGGGTATTACAAAGCTCCGGATATTACTGCGGCCGTTTTTACCGACGATGGCTGGTTTAAAACAGGTGATCTGGGTAGTTTCGACAAAGATGGGTACCTAAGCATTAAAGGGCGCATTAAAAATATGATTGTTGGCGCAAGTGGCGAAAATATTTATCCCGAAGAAATTGAATCGGTAATCAACCGGCAACGATATGTTCTGGAATCTCTTGTATTGGAGAAAAAAGGGAAACTTGTGGCTTATATTCATTTGAATATGGAAGAGTTAGAGCAACAGTTTCAGGCATGGAAACACGATGCCGAAGAGTTTGCAGCGAAAATTGGCCAGCGCAAAGATGAAATCCTTAAAGATATCCATGAACGGGTTAATGCACAGGTCAACAAATTCTCGAAACTACAGCAGGTGTTATTTCATAAGGAACCGTTTGAAAAAACACCTACTCAAAAAATCAAACGGTTTTTATACCATAAAGAACATTGAAAATCAGCTGCTTCCCTTAATCCGGCTCACCATATACCTGACTCCCCTGATTTCGCTGACTATGGTATTCATATAAT
Source organism: uncultured Prolixibacteraceae bacterium (assembly GCA_964565015.1). Lineage (GTDB taxonomy): Bacteria > Bacteroidota > Bacteroidia > Bacteroidales > Prolixibacteraceae > UBA1413. The sequence continues at coordinate 2,457 of CAZMDP010000429.1, forward strand.
TTGAAACGGGAGCAATCAGTACCTTACCGTTTCCCGTAAAAGTATTGACCAGTCCTTCGCCCGAGGCGACACTGGAAAATATTCCTTTTGTGGCCTTTTTAACCTGAAGTTCGACCCCACTGGTTCGGGCAACAGCAAAATTTCCATCAACGGTAAGTACATCGTTGTTGAGTTCGATCTCTTCGAGCGGCCCCGACGAGGTTATAACCACCTTCCCGGTACCGGCAACTGCCGTCTGGAACCACTTTTCGCCCGAAAACATCCCGCTAATAGCCGAGTTGGTAAACATTCCGATTTCAATGTCCATATCCGAAGCATAATAGGCGCCACGGTCAACAATCCATTCTTCGTTGTTCAGGTCGAGTATGGTAAATTCACCAAACGAAGGTTCAAGATACACTTCGCCTGTACCCGAAATGACCGGTTTAACAATTTTCTCCCGAGTAAACATCGATTTTAAAATCTTTCCCATGCCAGGGACATTTGCTTCGACAGAGAGGTTACCCTTCATATAGTGCAACCTGCCTGCTTCGTAGCGGAAAGCGCTGTTCACGAGTTCGACCTTCACCAGTTTCAACCTTTCTTTGGTTTCTATGCTGAATGTTGTTGTACCACGCACTGAGGCCTGAGGGGGCATCGAATCAGTTCTTTGGCCCGATACAACCGGGGTCCCGCAATTTCCGCAGAACAAAGCTCCCGGGGTAAGTTCATTTCCGCAATTCGAACAAAATTTCATTTCTTATC
>CAZMDP010000430.1:0-3194 GCA_964565015.1 uncultured Prolixibacteraceae bacterium
GTTGAAAAGCAATGGGAACCCCAATTTTCAGAACCTTTATGATATCGGCCATCCGGATAGGCTGATGGTGTGCAAGAATCAGAAACCGGCGATACCGGGCACTTCGGGCAATGACTGTTAAAAAAAGTATTGGCATAACCACCCTCGAAATAAAAGTGCCCACTCCGGCGCCGGTCAGCCCTAGTTCGGGAAAACCAAATTTCCCGTATATAAACAGGTAATTAAAAATTACGTTTACCGCATTCGAAATCAGGGTGATGATCATGGCAATCCGGGTATTGCCAAGTCCTTCGAAAAACTGTTTGAAGGTAAAAAAGAAAATAAATGGCAGCATAGAGGCACATAGCCACAGGTAATAAGGCCTGGCTGCCTGAAGTACATTTTCGGTCTGTCCGAAATAAGGAAGTAAAAAATAAACCCCAAGCATAATCAAAGTAAGCAGGAATGCAGATACCTGATAGGTAAGGATCCCGTTTTTCAGCCATTGTGTGGCCTCCTTCAGCCTTCCCTTTCCGTAGGTTTGCCCTGTTAACGGGGTTAATCCGAAGGTTATACCCATACCGAATATCATCCCTATCATAAAAACATTGTTGGCAAACGATGCAGCTGCCAGTTCAACCGTTCCAACCCTGCCGACCATGGCATTATCGATAATCGAAACGGTTACCTGCCCGAGTAATGAGAGCACAACCGGATAGGCCAGTAAGAGGTTTCGGCGATAATAAGGGAAATATTCGGTAATTTTCATGGGGTGCAAAGATACAAACCTTTGCTAAAGCGAAAACCAGTAACTTAATTTAACCATGAAGGCATTTTCGGCCTTTACATCGGCAATACTACGGAGGCTTTTCAAAACATTGGGATCGTAGTCGGTTGAATATTGCGACCGGTTATGTGTCCAAACCAGATATAGGGTTGAGCCAGCCCGGTACTCCCATCGCAAAACAAAGTTTGACCTGAGTTCCCTGAAATTGAAATCGGGATTGCCGATGGTAAAATCGGTATTTCCATCACCATTCTCATCAAGGTTGTACCTGTCATTAAAACGGCTGATTATATTCAGTGCAGAATAACGCCATTTTAAATCCCTGGCAAGATTCTGGTCAACTTTGTACAATTCAGGAAATTTTCCTACCGAAGCATAAGGGCTCGCATAAAACTGAAACGACAACTCGGGTGTGGCAAAATATTCGGCACGGAATGTCGTATAAAGTGTTCTCCGCTCGAGCTTGCCAAGAATATAACGGGTATTTCCGCCGACGGCCCTCTGTGCAACATACTGATTATAATCGGTAAGCTCTTCAAAATAGGTTCTTGAAGATAGGTTAAACTGGTTACTGATTTTCCACCGAAGGAAGAAAGTATAATCTATTGACCCTCCGAGGTTTTTATCTACCCATTTTTTATCGGCGCCCAATCCAAGAAATAGTTTACTGGCGCTGTTGGTCTGAAGAAAAAGTTCGGTAATGGTGTATGGATCGATCCATAAGGAAGGGCCGCCTCTAAGTTGGCGGGTGTCGATACGCCCAAAGTTTCGTACAAAATCAATGTGGAGGTTCCAGAGGTTACTGAATTTCAGGTAGCCATGAAGGTTGATATGGGTATTCAGGTTTTCGCCGCCAAATGACCAATCGTTGCGCTCTTCGAATGTAACGTAATAATTCCGGATAATCCCTTTGGGCTGGTTAACCTGGTAACGAAGGTTTACCCGCTGGCTGATAATATCGGCTTCGCGAAGGTAACCAAGATCATTAAGGTCGACACCTGGCGAACGCCAGCTTAAGGTTGTGGTTGCCCTAAGCTTCCCGCTTTGCTTGCCTCCGCTAAGCTGCCCTCCCCAACCATCGAGTACTGTCAGGTCGGAATCAAACTTGAGGTGATCGGCATCGGTACGATGAAAAAGGTGCCGGTTGCTTCGTTGCAATGCCGCTATTGATTGTTTACTACCCGAAATATTTGAATAAAAAGTCTTCAGATCGACAAAGTATTTCCGGTTCATCCAGTTGTGCTGAAAATCAAAACCTCCCACCCACGATTTATCGGGAAGGAACAATAAATGTTCATCTTTGATTGACCTCAAAGACGAAGTAAACATTCCACCAATTATGGTATTTCCTTTATTTATGTCCTGTTTTATGCGCCCTACAAAATAGTTGGTGAAAGGTTCCACTTTTTCGCGCCGTTCACCCGATGGCCCCGAAATATCGGCAAATTCGTTGGCTGTCATACTATTTACAACGCCTACCGACAGGCCATTTTTATTCTTACCGGTTAATTTAAGGGCGTTAAGAATAGTTGTACCCGTTGGCACAGTTGCAGATTCTTCATCGTTCAGGATTGGCGTATACGATGGTGCATGCCCGATGCGGCGCGAATAGAAGAGCATATCGCGTCCTACCGAAAAATCGAGAATGGAATTCCCTTCCAGAAAAAAAGGCCTTTTCTCGTCATAAAACACTTCGTACGAAGTGAGGTTGAGTTCCGATGGATCGGCTTCAACCTGCCCAAAATCGGGTAGAACCGTAAAATCGAGGGTAAAATTTGATGTAACACCCAACTTGCCATCAAGTCCATAGCCAAAACGTTCATTTTTGGGCCCTCCCGTTATATGCCGTCCTGCAACAAAAGGCATGATTTCGATATGGCGCTTCCGTTTAACCCCTTTAATTCCGTGCAACTCCCCAAAAATATAAACCATAGCCGGTGCATCGATGGGTATAAGTTTCCACTGGCTTTCTTCATCCAAGCGGTCGATCCAGCGCCACACATGCATTCCCCAAACCTGTTCTTCTTTTTCGCTGAAGCGCAACTGGCTGAAAGGGATACGCATTTCGACCGTCCATGCCGAGTCTTCAATGTGCGCTTTCCCTTCCCAAACAGCATCCCAGTTTGTATCCCATTCGTATGCGCCGAGGTGCACCAGGTCAACTTTCTGGCCTGCTGCGGTTACATTAAATTCGAAAGCTGTGGTTTTATCAAAATAGGTATCGAGTGCAATACCGGCTATATCGCCCGACGTAAAATCATCGCGCCGGCCAAGAATTGGGCTGATTTTTCCGGGTTCATTATCGTAGCATCGTATGGCAACATATAAATTATCGTCATCATACAAAATTTTTATTTCGGTTTTCTGCGAAGGTTCCCTTCCCTGAAGTGGCTGCTGCTGAATAAAATTACCATCCCAATACCCTTCG
>CAZMDP010000431.1:0-3183 GCA_964565015.1 uncultured Prolixibacteraceae bacterium
CCATAGGCACGTGTTGTTCCATAACTGCCTTCAAAAAGTAAAAAATCAAGAGGGGTAAATTTCAAACCTGTAAATGAGATCAATTTTTGTGATTTACTATTGTTGATTGTATTTGCAATCTCATATAGCGGGTTAGCCGTGGAAGCGCTTAATTTATTAACATTTACCTTGTAGGGTGTCCCATCGGCATTGGGCTGTAATAAATCAGCATCAGGATCACTGTTGAGCAACCGGCCGAAAGCCCCTCCTGCGCGGTTGTCAGATTTCGACTGAGAGAAAAGGTTCGAGGTGGTAAGGCTCCACTTATCTGAAATCCTGTAATCAAGATTTAGTTTAAAATTATTCCGGCTATTGCCTTCAACCATCTGAACAATACCTTGCTCGCGGGTGGTTTGTACCGATGCATAGGTTGACATTTTAGCATCAGCCGAATTGCCTCTCAGCGATAAAAAGTTGGTTGTGTAACCGCCGGGATTAAAGAACTGGTCAAGATGATCATAAACTTTTGGATATAGATTGTCCATCACCCTGTCGGGTTCAACATTGTTGGTAACCACACCGTTCTGAATAATCCGGTTAGTAGCAATCGACCTTGGAGGAACATATCCAATATAGCTTTGGCCTGACTCAATCCTGTAATCGACCTGCATTTGGCCAGCGTTCATCGAACTTCCCCTTTTTGTAATAATACTAACCACTCCATTTGCTGCGCGCGAGCCATATAACGATGACGCAGCAGCTCCTTTCAATACCTCAATTGATTCAATGTCCTCTGCATTAACATCAGATAGTCCAAGCTCAGTTTGTACACCATCAACAATAATTAATGGATTTGAACTGCCAAATATGGTTTTAACGCCACGAAGCTGGATGTCAGAATCGGAACCTGGCGCTCCACTTGTTCGGGTAATCCTAACGCCGGCAACTTTCCCCTGAATGGCCGCTCCGGCATCAACAGCTGGTACCTGCTGAAGGCTTTTTGAACTGATTTTATCAATCGCAAAGCCAATCTTATTTTTTGGGGTACCGCTTGCAACACCCGTTACGATAACCTCATCAACACCATAAGATACGTCTTCCAATGTTACATTAATTGTTGTTTGTCCACCAATAGCAACCTCTTGGGTCCTCATCCCAACAAATGAAAATACCAGCATAGCATTCGGCGAAACATTACCAATAGTATAATTCCCATTACTATCTGTTATGGTTCCAACTGTAGATCCTTTTACCACCACAGTTACCCCTGGCAATGGGGCGCCGGTGCGGTCGGTAACCCTTCCCGAAACCCCAACCTGCTGCTGAACTGCGGCTGTAATATCATCGGGCGCCAAAACAATTTTACGATCAATGATAGAATATTCCACATTAGTGCCGGCAAACAACTGATCAAGAATTTCCTCAATCCGTTGATCGCTTACCTTTACCGTAACTTTTCGTTGAACGTCAACCAGTTTTTCGTTGTAGAGAAAAAAGAATTCGCTCTGGTTTTCGATGGCATCCAATACTTTCTCCAAAACGGTATTATTATAGTTCAACGATAGCTTAGTGCGCTGCGCATAGGCGCTGTTGGCCTGAGTCTGAAGGAAGGTAACAAACAGAAGAAAAACTACAATTCTCATAATCAGTAATGTTTTCTTCAATGAGTGGACGTACCACCCGTTGATGGTTTGACTTTTTTCCATAGATTTGTCATGTTAAAATTAATAAATAAAATTCCGAAAGGTTTTTTGAAGGAAATCGTTGGCGCGGTTTCCTTCTTTTTTTGTTTTGATCAATATGGCCTGTCCCTGTTTTTCATAGGTCTGTTCTTTTAATGGTTATAAATTTCTTTTATAAAGGGTTACCTTTTCCTTTTTCCAGGTCCCATCGGGCAAAACCTGCCTTGGTGAAACACGGTAACGTATCGGCGAAGTCATGCTCAGGTACTTCAACACTTCGGGCAACGAATCATCTTCAAAAGTTGCCCTGAATGAATATTCGTTCAATGCAGGGTCGGCAACTTCCACTTCGATGTTGTACCAGCGCTCGAGCCGGCGGGCAACTTCGGCCATATTGTCGCCCCTGAAGATCAGTTTTCCTTCGGTCCAGCCTTTAAATTTTGATGGGTCGGTTTTTTCGAGGTTGATTTCCCTGCCATCATAAACCATCCTTTCCGATGGTGAAATCAATACAGCTTTAGCATTGGCAGTAGGTTTAAATTCCACGCTTCCCTCAGCCAGAACCACTTCGACAAAATTATCGGAAGGATAGGCGCTTACATTGAAACTGGTGCCGAGCACCCGCACCGCCGTGGTGCCGGCCCCAATTTCGAATGGATGTTGCCCGTCGCGAACAACATCAAACCACGCTTCTCCCTGTAATTCTACTTTACGGTTATTTGCAAAAGGCAATGAGTAAGTAAGGGTCGAACCACTGTTCAGAAATCCGGTCGTCCCATCGGGCAGGTTAAAAGCCACCCTCGACCCCATTGGGGCATCTATCGAGTTGGTAACGGTTTGTTCAACAGGTATTTCGGAAACAGGCCCGGGCATTATATAATACCAAAGGCCTGCCAGCAAAACCGGAATTAATAAAACGGCCGCTACCCTTGAATAAATATGTATAAAACGGCTTTTGATTGATCGCTGTTTTTCGATTTCTTTGAGGCGGATGATATGGTGCACCTTGTCGAGCAGATGGTTGAGGTCAGTGTCGATTCCCGGTGAAAATTCATTCCAGTCATTCTTCAGCAATTTGTGCAGTCCGGGGCTGGAGTGCCCTTGTGCAAAAAGGCTTTCGACCCATAAGGTTTCCTCATCATTCGACTGGCCTGCCAGGTATCGCTGTATAATATCTATTTCCCATTGATTGAGCATACTTTAATTTTCAGTGAAAGGTAACTATTTTCCCTTTGTTACATAGTTATACACGCGATGATGGGAAATCTCATGTGGATATTGGAGATTTTTTTTTGAAAAATATTATTGTGGTGGCTTTGGCTTCGCTAATACGGTGGCTTCGGCTCCGCTAATACTGTGGCTTCGGCTTTGCTCAGCCACCTGATGTATTATTCTCTGAGAGAGGTGGCTTCGACTTCGCTCAGCCACCGCAGGGAATATTACGAGCAATAAAAATGTAATTAGAAACCTATATTTCTTAATCAGTATAAAAGTACATAATTTGCCACCCGGTGGCTGAGCG
>CAZMDP010000432.1:0-3171 GCA_964565015.1 uncultured Prolixibacteraceae bacterium
CTGACGACCCCGAGATTACAAATCACGTGCTCTGGCCAACTGAGCTAATCCGGCAAAACTTAGTTCTTTTCAGTTTGAATCTTGTAAAGAACGCCTGCATTTCGTGAAACGCGGCGCAAAGAAAAACATTTTATTCCGATTGTGCAATATCTGTTTTTCAAAAAAATTGCTTCAAAGAACTTTTTAAAAAAAGCGGGTAAGCGATCTGTATCGCACCGCTCAACCACCTACCCTTGCTGCTTTCCAACCCTGGGGGAATTCAGCAGGAGCTGGTCGTACAGGACTTACCCGGCGCAAAAGTAGAAAAAATTGTAACACCTGCAAAAAACACGATACCAATTAACCGGATAAATTAAAAATAGCCGTCTATTCTGCTGTCTGAAAATATTTAATCACATTTCAACCAGTTAACTATCGCCTTTGCCTGAATAAAAACCTATATATTTGCTGAATTATTAACTTAAACAACATCAAGTATGGAAACAGATGTACTGAACGAAAACGTTGAACTTGAACCCGAAAAACCAAATCTCTGGAAGTCGGCCCTAAACTATGGCCTCTATTATGCCCTGGTGAGCATTGCACTTACTGTGGTGTTTTATGCTACCGGAAATATGACCTCAAAACTGAACCAATGGCTCGGTATTGTAGTAATGATAGCCGCAGTGGTAATTATACAACTGGCTTACCGGAAATCGCTCGGCGGATATATGTCGTACGGGCAGGCCCTTGTTATTGCCATTTTATCGATGGTTGTTGCATCGGTCATAGGTGCAGTTTTCACATTTGTACTTTACAAATTTATTGACCCTGGTTTGCTCGACCAATTGATGCTGCAAACCGAAGAAAGGCTTTACCAGCAAGGAATGCCCGAAGCGCAGATTGAAGCCGCCCTTGCCATGTCGAGAAAAATGCAGACACCGGCTATAATGTCGGTAATGGCCGTATTCGGAGGAGCATTTATGGGTTTGGTTATTGGCGCCATAGCAGCCATTTTCACAAAAAAACAATCGCCAACAGCAATTTTTGAATAATAAATAAAATCGGTTAACCAATGGATATATCGGTTGTTGTTCCCCTCTATAACGAAGAAGAATCACTTCAGGAACTTACTACCTGGATCAAAAAGGTTATGGACCAAAATGGTTTCACCTACGAAATCCTTCTTATTGACGATGGCAGCAACGACCGGTCGTGGAATGTTATAGAGCAGCTCAGTTCAAACAATCCATGTATAAAGGGTATAAAATTCAGGCGCAACCATGGCAAATCGGCTGCTTTATTCTGTGGTTTCGAAGCAGCTTCGGGCAATGTTGTAATTACCATGGATGCCGATTTGCAGGATAGCCCCGATGAAATTCCGGAGTTGTATAAAATGATTACGGAAGATAAATTCGATATGGTTTCGGGGTGGAAGAAAAAAAGGTACGACCCTATAATGAAGACCCTTCCTTCTAAACTGTTCAACGGAACTGCCCGGCTTGCATCGGGGATTAAGCTGCACGATTTCAATTGCGGACTGAAAGCATACCGTAAAGAAGTAGTAAAAAGCATAGAGGTTTACGGCGAAATGCACCGGTATATCCCCATTCTGGCCAAACATGCAGGGTTTAAAAAAATAGGCGAAAAAGTAGTACAGCACCAGGCCCGTAAATATGGCCAGACCAAATTTGGTTTCGAAAGGTTTATAAACGGTTATCTCGATTTGCTTTCGGTTACTTTTATTTCGAGATTCGGGAAAAAACCCATGCACTTTTTTGGTTTGCTGGGTACTTTTATGATGATTTTTGGTTTTGCTGCAGCGGTTTATGTAGGTGCACACAAGCTTACCATGCTGGCAAGGGGTATCAGGGCGCCACTGGTAACCGACAATCCCTATTTTTTCCTTGCGCTCACCTGTATGATCATCGGAGTTCAGCTCTTTCTGGCAGGCTTTGTGGCCGAACTGGTTTCGCGAAACTCAACCGAACGAAACAAATACCATATCGAGAAAAAGACTTACGAATCAAATCCATAATCCGGAATAATTTACCTGCCCTGAATTCGGACCGAATTAATCCAATATACCAATGAATTTTGCGAAAAGAAGGGAACCCGGCGAAATATTAACGGATACAATTTTGTTTCTGAAAGCTGAATATAAACCTATTGCCAGGCTGACGGCCGTTTATGTACTCCCCTTTATGATATTGATGGCGGTGGTACAGGTTTATCTTCAGATAAAACTTGCCGAGGCTTCCGAAATCTTTAACCAGCTGGGACAGGAGAGACTTATAGCAGAACTCGGCGGTTTGTATGGGAATATGCTTTTGTTTATCCTTTTCAATGTATTTGTGCAATCATTACTGGCAGCATTGCTGTTTACCTATATATCTTATTACATCAGGGTTGGTGCAGGCAACTTTTCTGATGCCGATATTTCAGCCATGCTGTTTCACAACTCGCTGCAGGCATTGGCGGCAGGATTTTTGGTGGCCGCTCTGTCGCTTATCGGACTGATGCTCTGTATCTTACCCGGAATTGTTCTGGCCAACTCATTATCGCTGGCCGTATTTATTTCGGTTTTTGAAAACAGGCAACCCGGATATTCACTCGCCCGTTCATGGATGCTGGTCAGGCGGCAATGGTGGGTAACCCTGTCGCTGGCCATCATTGGCATTCTTTTTATGTGGCTTGTGAGCATCATATTTACACTCCCGATTTTTGTTCAAAACACATTTCAGTCGCTTCAGCCGCTTGCAGCAGAGAAAACTGCCGGAATGCCCCTATGGCATATGATCGTTACCGGAATTGCAGTTGTTGTCAGTTCGTTTGCAGCAATAGTACCGATGACCATGATGTCGCTTCAATATTTTAACCTGCTCGAACGCGAAAAAGAGGAAATTTTACCTATGACCTGACAATGGCACACCATGTTCCCTTTCCCATGCATTGTGGTTAAAATTCCCTTATAATTCATAACTTTGCACCGGCAGACCGCCCTATCGCGCTGTAGAAATGAAAATGGATATGGTGAGGAAAGTCCGGGCAACAGAGGGCACCATGCTTCCTAACGGGAAGTCGGGCGAAAGCCCGAAGCAACGTAACAGAAAATAACCGTCGTGCCACAGGTGCGACAAGGGTGAAAAGGTGCGGTAAGAGCGCACCGGATCTCTGGTGACAGAGAATCCT
>CAZMDP010000433.1:0-3166 GCA_964565015.1 uncultured Prolixibacteraceae bacterium
TAAAGCAATTCTGGTTTCGGCAAAACAGCACAATATCAGCCCTGCTTCAAATCCTTGTCAATCAATCATCGAAAATGAAGAGACATGTCAGATGTAAGCAAACATATTACCCTGTCCGCAATTTCGGCTTCGGCCGATGATCTGGACTATTCATTCCTTAGGAAGAAGGGGTTGGAATACATAGAGCAGTTGTCGCATCGGGTGTGGACCGATTACAACAGCCACGACCCGGGCGTGACCATACTCGAAATGCTTGCTTATGCCATTACCGACCTTGGTATGCGCACTTCTTTGCCCATCGAAAATCTGCTGGCTCCGCCCGACGAAGAAAATGCAGGCGCTGATAAACAGTTTTTTACGGCACCCGAAATTTTACCATCGGCCCCGGTTACCACGATCGACTACCGCAAACTTTTTATCGACATCGAAGGGGTGAAGAACTGCTGGATAAGGCCATTCGATAAAAAAGTGTATGCCGATTGCCGGAACCACCGTTTATCGTACAGGAAAGATGATTTTACAGGGGTTGATGCCAGTTTTATCAAAGAATTCGGCCTTCAGGGATTATACACTGTTTTGGTTGACCTGGAAGATCCCGATCCGGAAAAATTTCCTGATAAGTTGTCGAAAGATCAGGAAACAGAACGAATATTCGAAGAAATCAGGTTGCGTTATCATGCCAACCGTAACCTTTGCGAAGACCTGGTTACCGTATCGAAGGTGAAAACCCACCCGATTGCCGTATGTGCCAATATCGAAATCGATCCCGGAGCCGACGAGGAACTGGTTCATGCCCGTGTTCTTCATTCCATCGATCAATATTTCTCACCACCGGTCAGATTTTATTCGCTTAAACAGATGTTGGAAAAAGGCTATCCGGTCGAGCAGGTTTTTGAAGGGCCTTTACTGCGCAATGGTTTTATCGATAAGTCAGAACTGGAAGCCTCCGAACTGAGGAAGGAAGTCCGTCTTTCCGACATTATTCAGCGCATTATGGATATTGACGGAGTGAAACTTATCCGTGATATCACCATAAGCGATTGTGCGAAGCCTGGCAGTGAACCCGGAGCGTGGATTTTATGTATCGAAGAGGGACGAAAACCTGTGCGTTGTGCCGATAGCGCCTTCAGTTACTTCAAAGATGTGCTGCCGGTGAATATTAACCACAAAAGGGTAGGGGCTTACCTTAAGGAAATTGAAGATGCCGAACGGAAAGAACAGGAACAGGCAAAATACGACATGGAACCTATCCTTCCGAAAGGGGAATACTCCGGTACCAGCGAAACCACAACCATTCAGAACGACTTTCCGGATACCTATGGGATTGGAAGGAATGGTCTTCCGCAGCGTGTTGGGCCGGCAAGGCTGGCGCAGGCTAAGCAATTGAAAGCCTATCTTTTATTCTTCGACCAGGTTTTTGCAACCTACTTTGCCCATCTCGGCAAAGTAAAAGATTTATTGTCGGTAACACAAAAGCCAGGCCCTACCTATTTTACACAGCCGGTTTCGGATGTTAAAGATTTCAGCGAAATCATCAGCAATTATCCGGTTTATGATGATGCCGAACTTACTAAATTTTTACTGAGCGAACTCGATAACCCAATCGAAAGGAAGAATACCATTCTCGACCACCTTATAGCGCGGTTTGCCGAAAAATTCAGCGATTATGCTTTCCTGATGAAACAGTTGTACGGAAGTTTTGCCGATAAGGCTATTCTTCAGACCAAAAGTAGTTTTCTGAAAGATTATCACCTGTCGGGCCAAAGCAGGGGAAGTGCTTTCAACTATTATAAACAACCGTTGGCTGGCCTCTGGAATACCCCAAATGTAACGGGTTTTGAAAAGCGTATAGCGCGCCTTTGCGGCATAAAAGATTTTACACGACGGAACCTTTCGCGCACATTTGTCGAGATATACTCACTGACGGTTGCTGGCGGTAAAAAAGTTTACCGGTGGCGCATCAGGAATAAGGGCAATAAAATTGTTTTAACGGCTACCGAAAATTACCCCTCTCCGAAACATGCCGAAATTGAAATGAATAAATCTATCCTGAAGATTATCGAAACATTGCCCGACGAGGTAAACAGGGTATTTAAAAATGAGATTGCCGATGAAACCATGGTTGGAAATCTTCAGGTGCAGCTTTCGGCAAGCGGCAAATATTCGTTCAATGTTATCAATAAGGAAGCAAACCCTGGGGGCAGCCAATGGGTTATTGCACGCCATTTTTCGTATTACAATTCGGTAGAACAATTAAAGAAGGCAATTCTCGGGCTGATCGAATTTATGGTGGATACCTTCAACGAAGAGGGGATGTTTTTAGTTGAACATATATTGTTGCGCCCCGATATAACTTCTTCTTCAGTTCCGTTACAACAATTTATGCACATTTGCGACGACGATTGTAACGGATGCGGGCCCCTCGATCCCTATTCCTATCGGGTAACCATTGTACTTCCCGGATGGACATACCGGTTTTTCAATACCGATTTCCGCAATTATCTCGAAAACCTGATCCGTAGAGAACTTCCCGCACATATACTGGCCAGGGTATGCTGGGTTGGGCACCGGGCAAATCAGGTTCCTGCAAACGAAAATGATATGCTGCAGTTTGAAAGGGCATTCCGCGAATTTCTTCAGGCGAAAACTGCAGCAGGACAAGGGCAGCAACAAAACAAACTTATTGATCTGATTGATATAATGGGCCGTCTGAATTCAATATATCCTTCGGGTACGCTTATGGATTGCGCCGATGAGGACGAAGAGCTGAAAGGCAAGGTAATATTGGGACGCACCAACATTGGAAACCTTTAATTTTAAAAAGCTATGACAGCAAAATTGACTGAAATTACCACACAGTACCATACGTTTGTCGATAACCAGGTATTGACCAAAGATCAGTTGAACGGTTTTATTAACTATTTCGAAGATCAGGACCGATTAACGAGGGTGTTCCTGAATGGAACCGGTATAGTTTGTGGCTTTAACCCCGGTTTCGATACTGCCGGTAAAACCGTTACCATTACCCAGGGTGTTGGGGTAACTACCGACGGCGACCTGATAACCCTTTGGCAAAGCATACCTTTGTCGCGAAATAAGAACATAGCGATCAATGTGGTTAAGTTTACCCATGCCCGAAAATTTGAGGATAAGTTTGCCGGTTATC
>CAZMDP010000434.1:0-3158 GCA_964565015.1 uncultured Prolixibacteraceae bacterium
ATGAATTTCGATCATTTCCTGATAGCGGCGTAATTTTGCAGCATGGTACCCTCCCACGTTTTTATGGAAATAAGAAGCGCGCGAATCGGCCCATGGGTTTTGCAAAGGTAGTACCCTGTAGCTCAGGTCGGTATCTTTCAGTATTTCAAGGTCGGCTGTGGTTGCCTGAAATGGCGCATTGGCCTCACGCTTCGAAACGAAGTTGTCGTTGTTCAGGTAACGCTTGTCGATCATCCATAAATCGGCCACGATCAACAATGCAAGGGAGATAAAAAATACTTCGGCCTTAATTTTCTTCAGGTGCCAAAGTAATAATCCACCGGCTGCAAGGGCAATGAAAATAAACGAACGGAAAGCATCGGCCCGGAGCAGCGATTGTCGGTCGCTATGCACGGCACCGATAAGCCATTCGGGATACGCCCGGTCGAAAGGGGCCGAAAAATCACCGGCAATACCCGGCAACAAGGCAAACAATAGTGTAACGCCACCAGTGATCCCAAATGCCCATTTCAGGCCTTTCATAAAAACTTTCGAATCGACTTGCCCTGAAAAAATGCGGTTAAGTGCAAGAAACCCCAATAGAGGCATGGTAAACAACGAGATGGTCAGGGTCATTTCGGGAGCCCTGAATTTGTTGTACAACGGCAGGTAATCGAGCAAAAAGCTGGTGAGCGGCATTACATACTTCCCCCATGCCAATACCACCGACATGATGGTTGCAGCCAGTAGCCACCATTTGTCGGCTCCCTTGACGATAAACAAGCCCAGTACAAAGAGGAAAATAATAATGGCCCCGGCATAATATGGCCCCGAGGTGAAAGGTTTTTCGCCATGGTACATAATGATCTGGTTTATTATCTGTCGGGGATTTTCGACACGGTTTTGCTGAAGGGCTTTAAAGCTTTCGGAGTTAACACCGGGATTTGTTGAGTGGCTGCCCCCTTTGAAATTGGGGATGAGCAGGGTTAAAGTTTCGCTGATGCCCTGGCTCCACTGTACCACATAATCCTTATCGAGGCCCGAAGTCTGGTTTTCGTGGTTGTGGGTAAGCTCCGATCTGGCACGTATGGTTTTCTTCGAGTATTCGTAGCTGGTATATAAGTACGAAAAATTAACCGCAACAGCAAGTATTGCACCCACTACCAGTAATGCTGTAGTTTTCAGGAATTCGGGCAGTTTCTTTTCCCTTGTTGCCGATACAATTTCTGTTATGCCGAAAACGACTAAAGCCAACATTCCGTAATAGGTAATCTGGGGATGGCCGGCCATTATCTCAAGCGCAAGCCCTGCCGAAAATATTAATGCCCCCTTGTAACGGTTGTAACGGTAAGCCATAAGCACACCGGCAACAACAATCATAAGGTACCCGATGGCGTATGCCTTCGAATTGTGCCCTGCCGATAAAATAATAAGGTGGTACGATGAAAAACCAAACGCCAGTGCACCCGCTATGGATAGCCATCGGTTAATCTTCAGGCTGTTGAGTAAAATGTAAAATCCAATCAGGTAAAGAATTATCATGGATGCAGGGTGGAAAAGGGTCATTATTTTCGTTTGAACGAATGTAAGAAGGTTGGCTGAATAGATTACCGAAATCATATATCCGGGCATTCCGCCAAACATTGAATTTGTCCAGATTGCTTCTTTACCGGTAGCCTCCCTGTAATCGCTCAACTCTTTCGACATACCGGCATGACTTTGAATATCGTGCGTTGCCAGTTCTTTTCCTTCAAGCAAAGGGAACATATAGGCATAAGCCAGAACTATAAAGAAAAGTACTGTCAGGGCATGGAAACCGGCATTTTGCAGAAATGGCTGCTTCTTCATATTGAATATTTTATGTAATTGTTTCAGGCAAAAATAGGGATTTTATTAGCTTTGAGCCTCAATTATGGGGATCATTATTAAACAATCGGTCAGGGGTGCTTTCTGGTCATATCTTGGGATTGCAGTTGGCTACATAAATGTGGGCATAATCATGCCTCAGTTTTTCGATACCGCTCAGATTGGCCTCGTTCAGATTTTTATTTCTGTTTCCCTCATATTTTCTCAGTTTGCTACCCTCGGATTTACCAGTGTAATCAACCGCATGTTCCCGGTATTCAGGAACCCGAAAAAGCACCACAATGGATTTTTGTTTCTGGCAATGGTTACCGGGTTGATAGGATTTGCGCTTTCACTTGCAGGTTTTTTCGTTTTGAAGCCCTGGATCATTGAAAGTAATATCGAGAAATCGCCGCTTGTTGTCGATTACCTTTTTCTGCTGATGCCCCTTGTACTGATGCGATTGCTATTTACACTGCTCGACAATTATAACAAAGTATTGTATGATGCGGTTACCGGAACATTCTGGCTCGAATTTATGCACAAGGTCATCAACCTTTTGCTGATTATCGTTTTTGCGTTTGGCCTGATAAATTTCCGACAGTTCTTTTTCGGGTATATCCTTTCGATGAGTATGCCTGTTATTCCGGTCATTTATGTTTTGATGCGAAGGAATGAGTTTAACCTGAAACCCGATTGGAAGTTTCTTACAAAACCGGTTAAAAAGGAGGTCGGTTCGGTTATGTTGTTCGGTTTTGTAAACGGTTTCTCTGCCATTCTGATGATGAACGTTGATAAAGTATTTGTAAACCAGTATCTTTCGCTCGATGACGTAGGAATATTTGGGGTATGTACCCTTTTTGCAACCCTAATAAAAGTACCCTACAATTCCATTTCAAAAATTTCGACTGGAATCATTGCCGAATCATGGAAAAAGAACGACATTGCCCATATTCAGGAAATTTACCGCAAATCGGCCATTAACCAGGCCATTGCGGGAACGTTGATATTTGTCGGAATAATTGTGAATCTGCACAATATTTTCGAAATATTGCCACCGGTTTACAGCAGTGGTAAATGGGTGCTTGTTATCTATTCGGCCGGAATGCTTTTGGTTACCATAATAGGTCTTGCGGCCACTATTACAGAAACATCAGTCTATTACAGGTTTTCAACATTTTTTCTCTTATTTTCGGTGCTTATCCAATTCGTTCTAAACTATTTTTTAATCCCCCGTTTTGGAATAACCGGCGCTGCATTAGCCACAATTATTACCTTATTTATTAATTTTGGCCTTCAGGCTCTACTACAAAGGATTGCTTTTGGAATAACCG
>CAZMDP010000435.1:0-3145 GCA_964565015.1 uncultured Prolixibacteraceae bacterium
AACTCATGCCGTGTTTGTTTCCGAAAACCTGTTGAAGATGGCTTAACGGACATTCTCGCAATTGTTGAATGGTATGTATCGAAAGTCGCGTGAGAATCTGTTCGGTTTTTTCCCCCACGCCGGGAATCCGACGGACAGGAAGCGGGGCAAGAAAATCGGCGACCTCTTCCGGATGCACGATAAAAAACCCGTCGGGCTTGTCGTAATCGGACGCAATTTTCGCGAGAAATTTATTGGGGCCGATTCCGACGGATGCATTGAGTTGGGTGGAAATACGAATGTCGCGTTTCAGGCCTCTTCCCACGGCGGCGGCATGAGCGAAGTCCATGACATGATTGGATACATCGAGATAGGCTTCATCCAACGAAACGGGCTCCACCAGTGGAGTGATGGTGCGAAAGTGAAAATGAATGATGCGATATTTTTTGACCCCAACAGATGAAGGGCTTCCAGGTTACGGTCGCTTATCGATTTATCGTCCCTCAGAAACGTTCCGTCCAGATCGGTAGCTACAAGTTTAATGTTTTTCATAAATAATGATTTACCACAAATTCACCCCCTAATAAATGGGTTTACTACTATTTTTTTCCCTTATTAACTTTTCCCGCTAAAGTCGGGACAAAGTGCCTTTTGCCTTTTCAATCGAGTAACTGATAACTGCTCACCTGTACGGGAGCATTGAGTGATGGAAGCACTTTTTCGAGAAGAATTCCTTCTACATGCTGATGTCGGTGCCCGAAAGTGGCCCTCACCCCCATCGAAATAAAATGCACGGCGCGGTCTAAGGCAATAGGCAGGCTGTCGCCCTGAAGCAACGACCCCACAATAACCGACGAAAATGCATCGCCTGTTCCGGGGTAATTTGCCGGAAGGTAATCGCAACTTACTTTCCACATACGCTCATCGCGGCGGTTCCAGGCCAGAACAGAAGTTTTCTGAAGTCCCGAATTTTCGGGGACACTTGTTATAATTACGATATGGGGGCCCATTTCGCCCAATTTTCGCGCCCACGATTTTACCGTTTCAATACCGGCATGTTCATCAAAAGTTTCGCCCAACAAAAAGGCCGCTTCGGTAAGATTTGGCGTAATTATATGGGCAACTTCGACCAATTTGCGCATTTCGCATACCATTTTGTTGTCGAATGCCGAATAGAGTTTACCGTTATCGCCCAATACCGGATCGACCACAATTAGCGGATCGGGTCTCCTGAAATCGCTTATGAACTGCCTTACGATATCAACCTGCCTGACCGATCCTAAATAACCCGAGTAAATGGCGTCAAATTCGAGCTTCATCTCTTTCCAATGGTCGATCATTTTTTCGAGATGATCGGTAAGGTCAACAAAGTGAAATCCCGAAAAACCACTGTGCGACGAAAGCACCGCAGTTGGGAGGGGACAAACCTGCACACCCATATTCGAAAGAATGGGAATAACAACTGTTAATGAAGCCCGCCCATAACCGCTTAAATCGTGGATAGCTGCAACACGGGGCACAAAATGCCTGTTAACCATAACACCGTTTTTGGGGGGTAAAGATAAGTATATAAACCCTAAATTTCATTTTCCTGGCTGGGGTATCTCGGAGGTTCTCCAAGTCTTTTACACAGTTCGTTCACTTCGCGTTTTATTTCCATAATCCTTGTTTCCCTGCCAAGTGTTACGTTGTGCCATCGTTTTAATTCATCGAGCTGCTGCCTGATCTCCAGTTCTTTCTGCTTTCTTTCAGAAATATCCTGAAATGCACCCTGAATTTTATAAATTTTTCCATTTTCATTTTTAATGGCCTCTCCAATTATTCTTACCCATTTCCGATTGCCGATTGCAGTTACTATTTCCATTTCTTCGTCAAAAGGAATGCCTGACCGGGCACAATCGTTATATACTTTTAAAATCTTTTCCCGCCATTCTAATGCATAAAAATCAATTCCTTCATCAACTTTTGGTGAATACCCCGGATATAATTCGTGTATGGCTGCAACAACATCCGACCAATATACCTGCTGCTCGTCGATATTTGCCGTCCACCAGCCCAATTTTGCTTTTTCACCAGCTATCCGCAAAAGATTGTTACTTTCTTTCAATGACTCTTCAATCTGTTTTCTCTCCTCAATTTCATCCATTAACTGGCGTGTACGTTCTTCGATACGTTGTTCCATTTCTACCTGGTGTTTTTGAATGATCTGTCGCTGATTGTTTTCTTCCAGAATCACCTCAACCATAAAAACGAAATTTCTGATGTACTGCTCATAAACCGAAAATAAAGTGTAATCGGCGAGTTTAATAATCAGGAACCCATATAAATTACCGTACTTTTCAAGTCTGAAAGTGAGGGTTGATTTTTCGTCGATATTATTTTCTTCCTCAGAAAATAATACATTTTCAACCCCCGGAATATCCGATAATCCCCTACAAGCGAAACTCAAGATCGATTTTTTATCGGGCAGGTTGATCAATACATTCTGCATGAGCAACAACTGGCCAAGGACTTCGGCTTTTACCATGATTTACTTTGTTTTCAGGTCAATTTTCAGGTAAGATCAATACCCGATAAAAATTCCTCCGGTTGAATAAAAAACGGATTATGAATTACAGACCCCCGGACAATCATATATGGATGAACCTTCAGTATGTCCATTATGGTTGCACCATCAAATTTTCGGGCGTCATATTGGCAAACTGCCGTTACAGGATATTTTCTCAACAGGATACTTATTTTTGATTCATACTCAAGCAACCGCGAACCTCCGGGGATGTGTTCAATTTCGGGTATCATTTCCCCGATTACCCTTGCACCGGTGCGGTTTTGGCTTGCACTCTTTTCATAAAACTCCTTTATTAACTTTAACATTCTTTCGGGTTCAAACGTGCCATTTTCAAAATAAACTTCGGCAGTTTTCGATAAAGTAAATTCTCCATCATTAATTACTTCGTGGTATGAATATCCATTTTTTTCGAAATAATCTTTGAGCGTTATTTCGGTTTCATTTTCGGTAAAACATGCCGTACTCTCACCAGCATTCAATCCACTGATGATGTAGTTTACCAATGCCCCGTGCCGTTCTTCGTCATCGCTATAAATCTGACAAATATGTACACCTTGTTCGAATTGCTGGGATGTAAAGCCCAGATTGATTTTTTTC
>CAZMDP010000436.1:0-3128 GCA_964565015.1 uncultured Prolixibacteraceae bacterium
AACCAATCTTTCGCTCAGCTTACGGCGCAGCATGGTCATCTTTTCACGCTTTACATCCCTCGACGGTGATGGCATCTCTGACAAAGGCGATACCTTATTGCGAAGTTGGACCACGGCCTCAACCTCCTTTTTTCCGATTCGCCTGAGCCCTGCGATCAGTTCATCGACCGAAACAGAATGTTCTTTCATAATTTCACGGGCAACCGAAGTGATTTTCAGGTTATCGCCTGTTATTTCAGGTCCGGTAATTTTATCGGCTGAAGCTGGTTTTTCACTTTCAGGTTCTGGAACAATTTTTTGTTCAGCTTTTAAATCAGCAACTGTGGCTTTTTCGTCCGAAACCTCGGCAGAGGTATCGATGGTACATGCAACAGCACCCACAGCAACCCTTTCGCCTTCCCAGGCAACCAAGGTTATTTTCCCCGAAACATCGGCTACAATGGTAAGTGTTGCCTTATCGCTTTCCACTTCGGCAATTTCCTGCCCTTTTCTTACCAGAGAACCATTTTCGACCATCCACCTGCCAATTTCAACTTCGGTTATTGATTCACCCGGACTCGGTATTTTAATTTCTGCTATCATGATATTTTCAGTTTTTTGCGGTACAGTATTGATCTGCTTCAAAAACGGTATCGAGAATTCGTTTTAGCCTGCGTTTGTGCTGCTCGATAAGGCCACCTGCCGGGCTTGCGCTTTCGGGGCGTGTTACGGCTTTCCAGCCCCAATGCCCGATTTTCCGGTGCAAATAAGGCCATGCTCCCTGGTTTTCGGGTTCATCCTGTGCCCAATAAATGGTTTTTGCATTTGTATAACGCGAAATAACCTCTTTTATCTGCGCTTCAGGTATTGGATAAATCTGTTCGATCCTGACTATTGCAACACAGTTGACCGATTCATCGTTGCGCCGCTTCAACAAATCGTAGTAAAGCCTGCCATTGGTAAAAACGATCCTTTTAACTTTTTCGGGATCGGCAGTCTGATCATCAATCACTTCCTTAAATGTTCCGTGAGCCAGGTCATCGAGGGTGGAAATCACTTGTGGATGACGCAACAGGCTCTTTGGAGTAAAAACTATCAGCGGGATGCGGATGTTCCACTTAACCTGCCTGCGCAATAAATGGAAAAAATTAGCCGGCGTGGTTGGCACCACTATCTGCATATTGTTTCCTGATGCCAGGCTCAAAAACCTTTCCATACGGGCACTGGAATGTTCAGGGCCCTGGCCTTCGTAACCATGAGGCAGAAACAAGGTAACCCCATTTAATAATCCCCATTTTTCATAAGCCGAAGAGATATACTGGTCGATAACCACTTGAGCCACATTGGAAAAGTCGCCAAACTGTGCTTCCCAAATGGTAAGCCCATCAGGCTGAGCCAATGCGTATCCATATTCGAACCCTAAAACGGCATATTCCGATAAAAGAGAATTGTACACATTGAAAGGCGCCTGATGGTCTGAAATATGTTTGAGCGGAATATATTTCTCGTCCACATCTTCCTGAGTGAAGGCAGCATGCCGGTGCGCAAAAGTTCCCCTTTCGCTATCCTGGCCGCTCAACCTTACCGGATGACCCTCTTCAACCAGTGTGGCGTAGGCCAGCAATTCGGCCATCGCCCAGTCGAGGCTGTTTTCAAGGATCATGTTCCGGCGGTCGGCAACAATGCGGTTCACTTTACTGAAAAAGGTAACCCCATCGGGCAGGGTATTTATTTTCCCGGCAATAGCTTCAAGTTTCGGGCGGTTAACAGCCGTATCGGCTTTATAATTGAACTTTTCGCGACTGACCCTTTCAAACGGTTCGTATTCTTTCACAAGGAAATTACGGATATCGAGCTTTTCGATCTTCTCTGATTCCAAATATTTTTCTTCGAGAAACTGATCGAATTTTCTTACTTCTTCGCGCACTTCCTCTTCGGTCATTATTCCCGATGCAATAAGTTTTCGGCTGTATATGTAGCGAGGGTTGGGGTGGTTGGCAATGATTTTATACAATGTGGGTTGTGTGAACCGTGGCTCATCGCCTTCGTTATGCCCATATTTACGGTAACAGAGAATGTCAATAAAAACGTCCTGGTGATAGCGCTGACGAAATTCCATGGCCAAACGCACGGTATAGATAACTGCCTCAACATCGTCGCCATTTACATGAAATACGGGCGACCGGGTTACTTTAGCCACATCGGTACAATAGGTACTCGAACGCCCTTCGATATAATTGGTGGTAAATCCAACCTGATTGTTGATCACCATATGAATGGTACCGCCCGTTTTGTATCCGGGCAGCTGCGACATCTGAATGGTTTCATAAACAATTCCCTGAGCGGCAATGGCTGCATCGCCATGAATCAGAATTGGAGCAAGTTTACTGAAATCGCCATTATATTCCGAATCGATCCTCGACCGTGACAATCCCTGAACCAATCCACTAACGGTTTCGAGGTGCGATGGGTTTGGCAGTAATTTCAGTTTTACCTTGTTCCCCTGATCGGTTTCAACTTCACTTTCGTATCCGAGATGATATTTAACGTCGCCCAATGCGATATCGTCTTCGTATTCGGTTCCATAAAACTCTTTAAAAATGCGTTCATACGGTTTTTCCATGATGTTTGCCAGAACATTCAACCTCCCGCGGTGAGCCATACCAATCACAAATTCCTGAATCCCTAATTCGGCTCCTTTTTCGATGACCGCATCCAGACCGGGTATCAGGGCTTCGCCGCCTTCGAGCGAAAAACGTTTTGCGCCTACAAATTTTTTATGGATAAAATTTTCGAATCCAACCGCAAGCTTCAGGTGATAAAAGAAATGTCGCCGTTTTTCATCAGAATAGGTATGCCGGTTCCGGGTGCTTTCCATTTTCTTTTTCAGCCAATTCACCACTTCGGGATGACGGATATAGAAAAACTCAACGCCCACCGAATCGCAATAAGTAGCTTCGAGGTGCTCAATAATGTCTTTCAAACGGGCCGGGCCAATACCGATTTCGTTCCCTGCCTGAAATACTTTTTCGAGATCGGATTTTTCGAGACCGAAATTTTCGATGTCAAGGGTCGGGGAATACTTACGGCGCTGCCTTACAGGATTGGTTTTGGTAAACAAATGGCCACGTTGCCTGTATCCGGTAATC
>CAZMDP010000437.1:0-3127 GCA_964565015.1 uncultured Prolixibacteraceae bacterium
AGGCTCCAGCTCGAATAGTCGTAATGCAGGTCTTTAATCAGTTTTACTTTGCTGCTTTCCTTTCCAAAAATCCGTTCGAGATAAATCATGGTCTGGTTCTTCCAGGCTTCCAGGTCAAACTTTTTATCGTTCAGCCTTTCTATCTGTTCCTTTAGCAGGGCAATTTCTTTTTCGGCCATAACAATCGGTTTTAATTATGCAATTTACGACTTGTTCCCAATTTTTTATGTACAATCTCAAAAAATTCAGGGAAATAATTCTGGCTTGCTGCGATGATTTCACCGCCAAATAGCCAGTTGTTGCCACCGTTGAAATCGGTAACAATGCCTCCTGCCTGTTTCAGGATAAATGCACCGGCAGCGATATCCCATGCGTGGAGGGCATGTTCGAAGAACGCATCGAATCGGCCTGCTGCCACATAGCAAAGGTCAACTGCGGCCGAGCCCATGCGCCTGAGCCCACGGGTGTTCTTCATAAGGTAGCGCAATACATCGATATAATCTTCGAGCCTGTCGAAATCGTAATATGGGAAACCGGTACCAATCAGGGAATCTTCCGGATTCGACCTGGCAGATACTTTTATTTCCTTGCCGTTCAGAAATGCAGGGCTCCCTTTCCAGGCATAAAAAAGTTCGTCAAGTCCGGTTTCATAAACAACGCCCAGAATTGGTTCACCGTTTTCGGTAAGGCCAATACTTACCGAGTTGGGGAATAATCCGTGTATGTAATTGGTGGTGCCGTCGAGCGGGTCGATGATCCAGACCCATGGTTCTCCGGCACTTCCGGCGGTGCCCTCTTCGGTAACGAAACCCGATCCGGGCAACAGTTTCGAAAGTGCTTCCACGATCATCTTTTCGGCGGTAGTATCTACATAGGTTACCAGACTCGATTTGCTTTTTGTTTCCACATCCGACTGTGAGAGTTTACTTCGCTCATTGCGGATAAATTTGCCGGCATCGAGTGCAATTTTTTGAACTTGTTCACATAAATTTTGATAATCCATAGGATTTAAAAATGACATTACTAAATATTAACCTTATTTTCTGTATTAGATTTGGTGGATGAACTGCAATGGTTGTATCAAATGCTTAGCACCTTGTGAATTTTTTATCCTTTAGATTTTCTGCCTCCTGCCAACTGCTACTGTAAACTAATCTCCTTTTACTTCCCCTCATAGGTCGGAATATCCCCTACTGAATCAGTGTCCGCCTTCTTCAAAATGTTTACTGCACGCTGCCAGTGTCTGCTTTATTTCCCCTGCCTCCCCCGATTCGATTGGGTTTGAATTTATAACCCACTGCCGCTCTAATACTGCCGCTCTAATACTGCCGCTGTTTACTTTTAATGCCTCCGCCTTTGCCTTCCCCGCCTTAAGTCGGGGCGCAGTGCCTCCGCCTCTGCCTCCGCCTCTGCCTCCCCCGATTTAATCGGGGTCGCCTCTGCCTCCGCCTCTGCCTCCGCCTCTGCCTCCGCCTCTGCCTCTGCCTCTGCCTCCTAATCCTCCATATCGCTCAAAATCTTCTCTACCTCTTCGTTGGTTTTCTGAAGTTTTTCCTTACAGTATTTCAGCAGAAACGATACCCGTTTAACCTTCTCGGCCAGATCGTCGATATCGAGCTCGTTGTTTTCGATCTTTTCCAGGATTTCCTCAATTTCATCAAGCGCTTCCTGGTAAGTAAGTTTCTTGTTTGTTGCCATATATTCAGTTCTTGATAATTTTACTTTTCACTGTCCCATCCACGAAACGGGTTTCCAGATCAGGTTCGTCTGAAACCTGTAATAACGACTTCAAAATTACCCCTTTCTGGCTGGTAATGGTAAACCCTCTTTGCAGAATATTCTGCGGGTCGAGCAATCTCAACTTCTCAGAACCGGTGTTTATTTTTTGATGATTTGCATCGAACCATAATCGTATAATTTTAGGGAATTCAACACTTTTTCGGTTTATTGCCATAACCGATTTTTCGATCTTCATCAATGTTGAAAACCGTATTTGTATAGCTATCCTTTGCAGTTTAGCTTTCCGTTTTTGCCAGTACCGGTTTGTTGTTTTCGAAAGTTTATATCGTATCTGATGAAGTTCTTCTTTCCGGTTAAAGGTAAACCGTAATACGCCCTGCTGAATTTTTTGGGATATTTTGTGCAGTTTGTATTGTGTTTCCTGTAAATATTTGTTTGCCGAATTGATTACATCTTGCCCCAATCCGTCAATTCTTTCATGTTCGTCATCGAGTCGTTGATGGACCAGTTCTACCAGAAGCCTCTTTTTTTCGTTCAACAGGTCGGAAAAACGCAATGCCCCCGAAATGAAGAATTCGGCCACGGCAGTCGGGGTTTTTAGCCGGGTATGGGCAACCAGGTCAACTATGGTGTCGTCTTTTTCGTGACCTATACCGGTAATTACGGGTAGCGGGAATTGTGCGACCGTGTATGCCAGGTCGAAATTATCGAAGCAGCTCAGATCGGCGGCAGCTCCCCCACCACGGATAATCACCACGGCATCGAACTGATCCTCCAGTTCAAAAATCTTGTTCAGTGCACTCAAAATACTCGGAACAGCATCGGTACCCTGCATATATGCTTCGAAAAGTTGGTGGAAAAAACAGAATCCATGCGGATTGGTTTCAAGGTGATTTACAAAATCCTGATAACCTGCTGCAGTAGCCGATGAAATTACCGCAATACGTTGAGGCACCAACGGAAGTTCGAGTTCCTTGTTCATCTGCATTACCCCAGCCTCGACCAGCTGTCGGACTATTTCGCGACGGCGGCGCACCATATCGCCGATGGTGTAGGTGGGGTCAATATCTTTTATATTGAGGCTTAATCCGTAAGCAGGGTGATATTCGACCGAAACCTGCACCAGAACTTTAATTCCCTGCGAGAAGGGTTGTCCGGTTGTGGTTTCGAAATAGGGTTTTATCATCCGCCAGCTATACGACCAGATGTTTGCCCTGGCCCTGGCCTTGATTTCATCGGTTAGTTCGTCTTTCTCAATAAGTTCAAGATAACAATGGCCTGTCCGGTTTTCTTTCATTTCACTTATTTCGGCAACAACCCATACCGTTTCAGGAAATGCGTCCTGCAGTGCATTCCTGATTCTGTTACTAAGATCGAATAAGGTAAT
>CAZMDP010000438.1:0-3122 GCA_964565015.1 uncultured Prolixibacteraceae bacterium
AAAGTTTTAAAATTTGGCGGAACCTCAGTAGGATCGCCCGAAAATATGCGAATGGTGATGAAAATTATCACCGATGGGGAGCAAAAAATGGTTGTATTATCGGCTATGTCGGGTACAACTAACAGTCTGGTTGAAATATCGAAACAATTGTACAGTAAGGAGGTTACTCAGGCAAAAGAATTAATCGACAAACTGCGCAAAAAATATGACCTGGTAGTTGATGAACTTTATAGCTCTGAATCCTATAAAAAACAAGGAACTGCTGTTATCAATGAGGTTTTTGCATTGCTAAACAATCTGACCACAGTCGATTTTACCGAGTGGGAAGAAAAAGTTGCTTTAGCACAGGGCGAATTAATTTCAACCCAACTCTTTACCTTGTTAATGAAAGAGAACGGGTACAATGTTCAGCTTATTCCAGCACTCGATTTTATGAGGGTTGATGAGGAGCGTGCAGCAAATCTGGAAGCCATCGAAACGTTGCTATCCGAAATCATGGCAGGAATCCCTGCAGCCGATTATTATATTACACAGGGATTTATTTGCCGCGATCCACAGGGAAGGATAGATAACCTTGAAAGAGGTGGCAGCGATTATACCGCATCGCTTGTTGGGGCGGCATTAAATTCGGATGAGATACAAATCTGGACCGACATTGACGGTTTTCACAACAACGATCCCCGCTTTGTGGAGAATACCCGAAAAATTGACCAGCTTTCGTTTAATGAGGCTGCAGAGCTGGCTTATTTCGGCGCAAAAATCCTGCATCCGCTCACCATTGCCCCGGCAAGGAACAAAAATATTCCGGTACGTTTAAAAAATACCATGAACCCGTCGGACAGCGGAACTTTGATTGCAACCGAATCGGATGGAAGCGGGATTAAGGCCGTAGCGGCAAAAGATGGCATTACAGCCATCAAAATCAGATCGGGACGAATGTTGATGGCATACGGTTTCCTGAAACGGGTTTTTGATGTATTTGAGACCTACAAAACACCCATCGACATGATTACCACTTCGGAAGTGGCTGTTTCGCTTACCATCGACAATATAAAGCACCTCGACAAAATTCATGAGGAACTATTGCAGTTCGGCGAAGTTGAGATAGATAAGGACATGAGTATTATCTGTATTGTTGGGGATATCATTAGGGAAGAATCCGGTTTTGCCTCGAGGGTTTTCCACGCACTCGACGGAATCCCTATCCGGATGATTTCTTATGGTGGCAGCCGGTATAATATTTCGGTACTGGTTCCTACAACGCATAAAAAGAGTACACTACAAACCTTAAGCGATAAATTGCTTTAACAAGGAAAGCCCGGAATTAACCGGGCTTTTTTGTCTCACACCTTTCTAATACAATTTCCAAAATTTTAAATTCTTGTTGTATTACTTCTTTACCACCGGAATTTGTCCCATAAGTGTAATATTCTGAATATTGGAGTAATCATATAAATAAAATCCATCCTTCCCGATCATAAAAAGGTAGCCGTTTACAGGAATTACATCGTAGGTTTTAATGTTGGGGAAAATGGCAATCTGATTGCTGGTTACCCGTGTTTTATCTGCAACATTGAAAACTTTCAGTCCGGCATCTCCATCGCATACAAAAAGGACATCGCCATCAATACCAAGACCGAGCGGGCCATGCATGTTGAATGAACCAACCATCACATTGTTCTTGTAGTCGGGGGCAAGTTTTATTACATCGAGCCGGTTGATATTGCTTCCGCAAACCGTGCCTCCCCTGAGGGTTACATAAGCGTAGCCATCGGAAACCACCACCGGGTCGCAGGCGGTTGCATGCCAGAAATTGGTCACATATTTCGGAGCAAGCGGTACTTCGAGACTCAGAATTATCATCCCGTTCATGGTTCCCAGGAACATGTGCTTATCGTACAGGAACATGGTTTCAACATTCCATCCTACGCTTTGTTTTCCGGCATTGACCGGTGAAGCAGGTATCCGCACATCGAACATATAGCATATGCTGTTATCGACGGCATAGAGATAATCGTCATATAATCCAAACCTTGCCATTGAACCGGCAATACCGGTGGCCGAACCTGTTGACCCTCCTACGCCCGAATAAGCCAAATCGAGCGAAGCTTTTTCGGCAAACATGGCACCCCGCCACATAGGATAAACCGGATAATAATGATATTCCATCTCCTGTCGGACTTTTTTGATTTCCCAATCGATAACCACACCTTTGTCTTTATCGACCTGAGCCATTCGGTAATCGTTATCGGGCGGAGGAACAATATATGGCAGCACATCTTTAACCCTGGCTACCTCTTTAATGTTGTTCAGGTCGCTTATATCGATGGCAACCAGGTCAACATAACTGTCGGCATACAGGATGTTTTGCTTTATAGCAAGATCGACACAACCCGGTACTTCAATAAAACCAACCTTTTGTGGGCTTGCCGGGTTTGCAAGGTTAATGATGTGAATACCTTGCCGGTCTTCGACCACAAAAATGTAATTGTCTTTGAAATATATCTTTCCCGGCTTGACCAGGTCGCGTGCAGCAGCAGGCTTAACGGCCCTGCGCAGATCGTCGTAACTCATGTAAACGGGCGAGTTTGCCGTAAACACTTCGGTGTATTTATCCATGCAGGCCGAAAAGGCCACTGCAAGCGTAAAAAATGTAAATATCCGATATATTGTTTTCATGACTTTCTTAATTAATGATTAGACCAAGTTTTACCGATAGCCTGTTAAAATCGATGTCGAGGTTATAGTCGTTTTCGGCACTGTATCGTAATCTGTGGAAGCGGTATCCAACCGACATGGTAAATCCATACCCCGACCGTGAGTGGCTAATAATACCAATGGCCGGATTTAATAAAAATCCCCCTTTTGCAGTCATGGGAGTCTGGCTCACCGGCCATGGACCGGGCCAGATAATGCTTGAAGAAACATAATCGGGGACCACGTCATAATATACTGTGCGCGAACCTTCGATGGGAACCTGATAACCGGCCTGTAACATTGCATAAGGCGTTACCCTGGTTTCGCGGAGTTTATAAAGAAGATTTGCGGTAACCGGCAAATAGGTTTCTTTCAGGAATTCAACCCCGATTCCGGCTCCGGCAGAAAGTTTCTTGCGGATGTTG
>CAZMDP010000439.1:0-3121 GCA_964565015.1 uncultured Prolixibacteraceae bacterium
GAATAGCCACAATACTTCTGAAAGCAGGAAAAACAAAAGGGGAACTGAGAATTACAGCCAGAGCCGCCGATGTGGAAAATGCTGTAATGAAAATCCAGGTTCATTAGATTTTATAATGTTAGCCCTGAAAGAGTTTCAGAAGGCACCGCTGCTTCAGGGTTAAATTCATTACCGGCCATGTACTTTTTCAGGCTGTACAGCAATTGCTGTGCTTCGGGCCGGCTTTCCAACCGGGTCACCAAATCAATGCCCGAAACAAGGATTCGCCCTTTCCCCACTTTAGCCTCGAAAAGCAAAGCCAGCGGGCGGTTGGTAAACCAATCGTCGATTACCCTGACGATGGGTTTCAACTCTTTAAGTGAACTCATATCGATGACACTGCCATGATGCATGGCATCCCACCACTGCCAGTTGCTGTGGTATTCGGTGGGGAATTCTGCCAGCGCAGGGTGGCTGGGATTGCACAAAATCCCTAATGTATGGGGAGCCTGTCCGCGTGTCCATGCTGTATTCCAGAAAATACTGGAGAAACCGTTTTGTATATTGCCACCCATCGCTGGGCTTAGTGTGCCTTTTTTTATGGTAAGCAAAACAGTGCCCCCATCTTCCAGAAACTTCAGGGTATTGGCATCCATTTTCTGCACAATCCTGATCTGGTCTTCACCTGTTATCGCTTGTTTCTGAATGGGATATACCCAGAAATGCCAGTAATTGGTAAAACCTGCAACCGTAACTTCGAAACTGAACTGTGTGGATTCTCCGATCTGCTGAAGTGAAATTGCAACTTCACCTAACGGCAAACCGTTCCCGACAGGGATATCGATCGTAGCCAGTTTTCCCTGCTGAAATACTTTGTCCGATTGATCTGTTATTTTCCATTCCGGAACAACCGATGTTAATGTGGATTTGCCATAATGGGCCACTTCAATGGGCACAACAAGTGTTTCGTTGTTTGTGAAAATATGTTTTGAAAACCTTGCAAGCGGCACTGTTGTATTGCAAAACCTACTGAATTCTTCCGGCGAAATATACCCTTTTTCTTCCCAGAAAGGATCGAGAATCCCCACCAGGGCAGTTCCCTGTCCGGGGAAATCGTGCAGGTCGAGCAATTGAAAACCGCCAAAATCTTTGGTTCGAAGGGCAGCTTCAATATCGGCTTTATAACAGAGTGCCTGCAATTTACCCGATGCCAGCAAAAAACTATCGGCCAGGTGGGCCATTCCGTTTTCAGCGAGGGTTTCCCTGAAAATTTCAAAGTTCCGGGCTTTTAGCACCCCGTCGTATTTATCAATTTCTTTAAAATTGGGATAGACACACCATTGTCCAATTTCGTGACTTACCACCGGTTGCTGAAATTGCGAAATATAATCGGACCAGTCGTAGTCGCTTCGGGGAGCCTTGCGATTGATAATGCTGTTGAGCCCGGCCCCCCAAGCCTGAATGCGGGGCACAGGATCGCTCATAAAATCGTTTTCAGGAATATTGGGCCAACCGGCTGCCGAAACGTACAACCGCCGCGAATCGGCAGCTTTCCAATGAGTTACGTACCCTGAAAGAAAATTCCGGTGATTGCGGCCACCCGGTTCATTCCCCGAAGCAAGCATTAAAAAAGATGGATGGTTCCCCTAGTGATCGATCATTCGTTGGGTTTCCTCATAGAGATACTGATCAAAAGGCTTTCCATCGCCTAGGGTAGTCGATTGATTGGGCCAGCACGAAACTTCGGGTTGCAGGTAAAACCCAAGTTTATCTGCTGCCTCGAACGCAGCTTTTGGCGGGCACCACGAATGGAAACGCATGTGGTTAAGTCCGTGTGCCTTGCAAATTTGAATAATACGCTCCCATGAACCGGTGTCGGTGGGAGGATAGCCGGTTTTGGGGAAAATGGCACATTCGAGTGTTCCACGCAGAAAAACCGGCCTGCCGTTGATGGTCAACCGACGACCGTCGGCCGCAAAGCTTCGAATTCCGAATGTAGTTGTACGTCGATCGGTACTCTTTGCTTTTTCGTCCTTTAGTTCTGCTTTGAGGACATATAATGCGGGATCGAATTCATCCCATAATCTGATCTGGTCACCCAACGGATAATCGAACCTGAGGATATTTTCATGCAATCCGATGGTGAATTCCTTTTTCAGGGTAGCAGGTTTTCCTGCACCCGTGGCAGATAACCGGATGCTGATTTTCCGGGTTTCATCCGTCGAATTGACAATTGAAAGCCTTACTGTTGCTTTTTTCTTTTGCACATCGGGATATACCTGAATATTCCGGATGTGGACTAAAGGGCGGGCTTCGAGGTATATTTCACCCACAATGCCATTCCAATTCGATTGGGTATGGTCCGATATGCTGTGGGAGTTAATGCCCGGATCAATCTCTTTGGTGCGGTTATCTATGCAAAGGGCTATAATGTTTTTGCCCGGTTTCAATAATCGGGTTACATCATACAGATGTGGCGTCCCCAGCGAATTCCGCATACCGGCTTCCACTCCGTTAATCCAAAGCCTGCTTTCCCAATGGCACCGTTCGAGGAAAAGTTCGATTTGCTTTCCATTCCAATTGGCGGGCACCTCAACTTCTTTAGTGTACCATGCCGCCCCCACATAATGTTTCACGGGTTGCAGCCAGAAGGGGACCTTAAAATTTTCAGGAGAGCGGTACCGGGCATATTTATCCGATTTAAAAAACGAACTGTCAACAATCTGTCCGGTCCATTTGGTATTCAGGTCAACATCGTTACCTTTTCCGTTAGTCGTCATCGACCCGGGCAAAGTAACCCTTTCCTGAAAACTTTTTTTGAACCATTCATCCGTAATTCCCTTATCATCAGGATCAGCGGCAAAATACCATTCTCCCGAGAGATCGATTTTCTGCCCGGTTTGGGTTGACTGGCAGGCGTGAAACATAAGTATTATCAGCCCCGATGCAATAAGGTTTCGCAACAACTTCATCCGTTTAAATATTTAGGATTATGTCCGAAATGATTCTAACCTTTTTAATATTGATGAAATGCATCCGAAACAAACGAAAGCACCGTGGGCAATGATTCGCGCCAGTAGGTCCACGTATGGCCGCCATCGCGAACCCGGTATTCGTGCGGGATGTTGTTTTTACGCATTTC
>CAZMDP010000440.1:0-3102 GCA_964565015.1 uncultured Prolixibacteraceae bacterium
AAGGTGCACTAACCCCCTGCTGAATACGAAGATTGTCGATTGCCCAACCCCAACCGTTTGCATAAGGATCGGAAAATAACCTGAACCGGATCAATAGGGTATCGCCTGCTTTAAAGTTGCCATTTCCGGTAAGCGATATCTCCCGGTTAATAAAGAGGTCTTTCGATCCAATCGCTTTTGAATCCTGACCCGAAATATTGCTGTTGTACATATTGAGCCACGATAGATTGGCCCTCGAATCGTAACCATTCACCAACGGCAGCCAATTTTTGCCATAATCTTTACTTGCTTCCACGATTACATAATCCCAGAACTCGTCGTCGCCATAAACGGTCCCGTTTTCACCGGGTTCAACCAAAACAACTTCGTCGAAACTCATAATCCCGTTTTCTTTTATAATAATGGGCAATCTTAGAATGGTGACAAAATTAAATGTTTTATTGTCTTCGTTGGGGCTTGGATAGGGATTTGGGCTATGCAAAGCCGGACTATCGAAATTTTTTTTGCGGATTACCGAAAAATCGCCGAGAATAAAATCGTGCCCGCCATCGTTGAAATCGGTAAAAAATCCGGCTATAGGTTGTAAAATGGGTTCAATGATAACCGAAAAAGTTCCGACGGCAGGCTCAGTTCTTATATTGGGTTTAGCAACGCCATCAGTAGCCACAATCTTATATTCGAGTTTTCCGCCTTGTTGTAATCCATACCGCAAAAGATCAACCTTACCTGAAAAATTATTGCTCCCTTTGCTTTCAAGGTTGATTTTTGCGATCACTTCCCCGTTTTTGTATATAAAGGCAAAAGCTGAATCAATGCCAAGGTTGTCCGAAATGACAGCTTCTATGAGGAAACTCCCCGCAGTGGATAAAACAAACACAGGAGGAGCATGCACAATAACCGGCTTTATGGTATCGGTTCCAATGGTGATGGTGAAAAACTCTTCGGGAGCCGTTCGCGGAAGGGTAAACTCTCTGCCTGCAGTATCTTTGGCGGTTATATAATATATAATGGTACCCGATTGAATATCGGGAAGCCATTGGGCATTAAAATTACCCGATTGACTGTTGTATGAAAACTGAACCTGAATATTGTCATCGGCAGAGAACCCTCCTTTTGCAGCTACTACTCTGAACGATGCCGTATCGAGACCCATGTCGCTTATAACCGATGCGGCAAAAACAAATGGTTGCTCAACGTTCTCTACATCTTTTACTGGTTCATGCTCCAGAAAAAGGTGTCTCCATCCAAGGTCGGAAAGTATCCCTAACGTTATTGGACCGGGCGAGTGAATGGCTTCTCCCCTACCTGCAGAATGGGTCATCAAAGAGTTGGGCGTACCGTATGGATAGGTATTCCCATTCAGGTGATAAATGCTCGAACCATCGTTGTATGTTGGTGGAGCATATAACCGCGGGGGGTTATTGCTGTTCCATTTTTTACCCAGAAAGCTTCCCGAATAAAGAAGGTTTGATGTCAGGGCACGGTACAAAGTTTCTGATGGATTTGGAAAAAAAGACGGATTTATTAATCTTCTGCCCTGAAAATCTTCCACAAAAGCATCATATACTGCAGGAATGCGGTTCTGACTACCCGAATAGCCAAGCAGCCTTGCCACGTTTACACTGAAAAAACCGGTGAAGCCGAGACCGTGGGCAATTTCGTGAAGCACAGTGGATACAAAATCGTACCGGTTTACAGGTGTTTTCCCGTCGATGCCGAAATACCAGGGTATGGTCGAATTGAACCGTGCAATCATATCGGGGCTGCCAGGACCGGTAATTTGTTCCCCTTTCAGCTTTTCGACCAATGCTACCGGATAATAAACATCGCGTAACGGGGCACCTTCGAAATTCATAAAATAATCTCCGGGACCGCAATTTGCCAAAACATTGTTTGCAAGGACCTGCCAGCGGGCTTGCAGATAAATCGGAACCGGAGAAAAGATCAGCGATTCCCAGATCGAAACGGCATATTCGAAAGCAATCCGGGCGCTGTCGGGGAATCCGATATAATTTACTATAATGTCGGCCCCGGGTTTGGCCGATTTCAACCGATTGGTGAATTCAGCCGGCGGAGGAATAAATGATTTCCGTATTTCGGGCGAAGCATAACAAACCGGCAGATCGGGAACGAACGGCAATTTCTGCAACTTTTTCTGGGCCGCCGATGGCAGCATAATTAAAGTACAAATCAAAAAATAAAAAGTGCGTATATTAATTACTTTCTCCATTCCATGATTATTCCTTTCTCAGGTAAAAATCTAAACAACTTATAACGAAAAATGATTGATATTAATTTTTTAACAGTGCAATAAAATAAAAAGATGCTGTATAAAAAATAGGTAATAAAACATTAACAAATCAATACAAAGGACTGATGAAATAAGCCAGCGATTCGCGTATTTTATTGAATCGCGACCTTTTTTTCCAGTCGCTCAGTAAAATTTCCCTGCTGTTTCGGAGATCTACCTTCAAAAAAGCGTTTAACTGACGGGTAAAATGTTCATCGTAGATAAAGGCATTTACTTCGAAGTTGGTTTCAAGGCTTCTGAAATCGAGATTGGCCGTACCTACCGATGAGAATATTCCGTCGACGGTTACTATTTTGCTGTGTATGAAACCTTTTTGGTAGAAAAATATCCGCACACCTGCTTCGAGCAGCTCCTCAACATAGGAAAAAGAACACCATTTGGGAATGCGCGCATCCGATTTCTCAGGGATAATTATCCGCACATCGATTCCTCCGAGGGCTGCGGTTTTAAGGGCGGTTGTTATGGCCGGTGGTGGCATAAGGTATGGTGTAACAATATTCACTTCGGAACGTGCGCCCGAAATAGCTGCAAAAAAAGCCTGGCCGATACTGTCCCAGTCGGAATCGGGGCCACTGGCACTGATCTGAACCGGTACGCCAGGTTCTTCAGTCAGAGGGCGGAAATAGTTACCGCCCCATAGGTTTTCGCCCTTTACAAAATACCAGTCGGCCGCAAAAACTACCTGGAGGCAGTTCACGGCATCTCCTTCGATTTGCAGGTGTGTATCGCGCCATGGCCCAATGTTGGGCAATCCGTTTATGTAACGATCGGCCATGTTGATTCCCCCGGTA
>CAZMDP010000441.1:0-3097 GCA_964565015.1 uncultured Prolixibacteraceae bacterium
ATGCCATGCGGATTTGGCTCGATCCGGCAAAATTGGCGGGTTACCAGATGACCCCGCTCGATGTGCGCAATGCTATTCTTCGTGAAAACGTTGAGCTACCGGCAGGGCGTATCGAAGGGACTTCAACAGAACTTACCATACGTACATTGGGGCTCATGTCAACCCCGGAGGAGTTTAACAGCCTGATCCTGCGCCAAACCGGCGATCAGATCGTAAGGGTCCGCGATATTGGCCGTGCCGAATTAGGGCCCGAAGACCTCCGAGGTATTGCCAAAATGAACGGGGTTCCCATGATCTCAACTGTTATAATACCGCAGCCCGGTGCAAACCATATCGATATTGTGGATGAGGTTTACCGTAGGCTCGAATTTATTAAAAAAGACCTGGCCGACGATGTTGAGGTTGTCATCGGTTTCGATAATACCAAATACATCCGTCAGTCGATTAAAGAGGTGCAGAGCACTATTTATCTGGCGTTCTTTCTTGTAGTCGTTATCATTTTCGCATTCCTGCGCGACTGGCGTACCACCATCATCCCCATACTTGTTATTCCGGTTTCGCTTATCGGTTCATTCTTTATCATGTACCTTGCAGGTTTTACCATCAATGTACTTACCCTGCTTGCCATAGTGCTTTCCATTGGTCTTGTGGTCGACGATGCCATTGTGATGATGGAAAACATTTATGTAAAAATTGAACAGGGAATGACCCCGCTCGAAGCCGGTTTGAAAGGGTCGAACGAAATATTTTTTGCCATTATTTCAACCACAATCACTCTTATTGCAGTGTTTTTCCCTATCGTTTTCCTCGAAGGAATGACCGGCCGTTTATTCAGGGAATTCAGTATTGTTATAGCCGGAGCAGTGGCAATTTCGTCGTTTGTGGCCCTTACGTTTACTCCTATGCTATCGACCAAATTGTTGAAATCGAGGGTCAAACGTGGCAAAGTTTACAACTTTACTGAGAAATTCTTTGTTGCCCTGAATCGGGCTTACCAGAACTCGCTCGACGCTTTCCTAAAAAAAAGGTATATATCGTTTATAATCCTTGCATTGGCCTTTTTCCTGATCTACATTCTCTGGAAAAATATTCCGGCAGAAATGGCCCCACTCGAAGACCGGTCGCAATTGAGTATAAACGTTACTACACAAGAGGGCGCCACCTACGAATTTACACTAAGCTATCTTGAAGAAGTTGCCGATCTGGTTCAACGTACCATTCCCGAGGCCGATAAAGTAACCTTTATGATCAGGGGAGGGGGGGGCTTTGTACGGGTACTGCTGGTTGAACCTGATCAACGGCAGCGCTCCCAACAGCAAATAGCGAACCAGCTAACAGCCGAACTCAGAAAAAAAACCAGGGCCAGGGCCAATGTAATACAACAATCTACTTTCGGGGGCCGACGAGCTGGCCTTCCGATCCAATATGTGCTGCAGGCGCCAAACATCAATAAATTGCGTGAGATTCTTCCTGTATTCATGGCCGAAGTAAACAGCAATCCTACCTTCGTAATGGCCGATGTAAACCTGAAGTTTACAAAACCCGAACTACAGATTGTGATTAACCGCGACAAGGCTAACTTGCTCGGCGTTTCGACCCAGAACATTGGGCAAACCCTGCAATTGGCACTTAGCGGACAAAGATTTGGCTATTTCATCATGAACGGTAAGCAATATCAGATATTGGGTGAAATTGCGCGCGAAGACCGTAATAAACCACTCGACCTGAAATCGCTCTATGTGAGGAATAATTTCGGCCAGATGATACAGCTCGATAATTTTGTAACCCTCGTTGAATCAACAGCGCCACCTCAATTGTTCCGATACAACAGGTTTGTGGCGGCCACAATATCATCGGGGCTTGCCGAAGGAAAAACCATTAGCCAGGGGCTTGAGGAGATGGATAAAATTGCTGCAAAGGTACTCGATGATACTTTCAGGACCGCCCTTGCCGGCGATTCAAAAGACTTTATGGAGAGTTCGTCGAGCCTGATGTTTGCATTTTTGCTGGCCATAGTATTGATATTCCTGGTGCTTTCTGCCCAGTTCGAAAGTTTCAAAGATCCCATAATAGTGATGATGACCGTTCCGCTTGCATTGACGGGCGCTTTGCTGTTTATGTGGTATTTCGATATTACCATGAATATATTCAGCCAGATTGGCATTATAATGTTGATCGGCCTGGTTTCGAAGAACGGTATCCTCATTGTTGAATTTGCCAACCAGCGAAAACTTGCCGGATTTAATAAAGGCGATGCCATCAGATATGCATCGGCCGCACGTTTCCGACCAATCCTTATGACCAGTTTATCGACTATTCTGGGCGTATTGCCGCTTGCCCTCGGTTGGGGCGAAGGCGCTCAAAGCAGGGTTGCCATGGGTATAGCAGTGGTGGGAGGATTAACATTATCTACTTTCCTGACCCTTTATGTGGTTCCGGCCATTTATCTGTTTATTTCGAGCGAATCAAAAACTATTGCGGAAGAAGAAACTATTTCTGTTGAAAGTGCAAATCAGTAATGTTATGAGGTTTATTATTTTATTTGTTCTTGTTTTTTCAACTTTATTCAACACAAAAGCCCAGGAAGTTTATGACCTGAGCCGTTGTATTACGACTAGCCTCGAACGAAATTATTCGATAAAAGTGGTACGCAACCGCGAAGAAATTGCTGCCAATAACCTAACAAAAGGCAACGCCGGAATGCTCCCTTTGGTTACTACAACCAATCGTTTCGGCGGTACCATCAACAATACCACCCAAAACCTCAGGGAAGGCGGTAGCAACGAATCGGGGGGAGTTCACAACACATCAGGATCGGCAGGAATTAATGTCGGAATGACTATTTTCAGGGGATTTCAGGTTCAGGCCAATTATCAGAAACTTAGCGAACTGAAACAAATGGGTGAACTTAACACCCAGATGTCGATCGAAAACCTTGTGGCCAGAATTGTTTCGGAGTACAATTACTATATCCAGCAGCTAACGTTGTATAAAAACCTTGCATATGCCGTATCGCTTTCGCGCGAAAGGGTCAGGATCGATGAACAGCGCTATCTTCTGGGCGCCGCCTCAAAGTTGCAACTATTACAGTCGCTGG
>CAZMDP010000442.1:0-3090 GCA_964565015.1 uncultured Prolixibacteraceae bacterium
CGAGGCCCGGAATTCTCTGGTTATCCATATTCACCCTGCTTTATTTCGGTTTTTACCGCGAAGGGTGCATCTGTTCGGTTGGGTCTATCCAAAACATTGTCCTTTCGTTTTCCGATGTTACCTATGCCATATCGGCAACCGTGTTGTTGTTTTTCCTTTTACCGCTGATATTTGCCCTGTTTTTCGGCCGGACATTCTGCGCAGGAGCTTGCCCCCTGGGGGTAATTCAAGACCTCGTGATTATTCATCCCATCAGCTTGCCTTTCTGGTTGCGGAAAACACTGGGTATTATTCCGTATATCTACCTTGCCCTGGCCGTTTTGTATGCCGCTACCGGCACCGATTTTATTATATGCCGGTACGATCCGTTTGTGGGTATATACCGGATGGATGCCCCCTATACCATGATTGTACTCGGAATTGCATTCCTGCTGATGGGCATGTTTGTGGGGAGGCCCTATTGCAGGTTCTTCTGCCCATACGGCGTTTTATTGAAGTGGATGTCGAAATTCTCGCGTTGGCACCTCACCATTACGCCTGCCCATTGTATCCAATGTAAACTTTGCACAACCAGCTGCCCGTTCGATGCCATCGACTATCCAACCGAAGCGAAGGTTACGGCCAGTTCGAGGAACGAAACCCGCAAGTTTCTTTTACATGCCGTTCTGATTCCGGTTTGGGTATTGGCAGGTGCCTTTGTTGGCATGAAATCGCATACCTACCTGTCAAGGGCCAATCAGGATGTCTATCTGGCCGAACTGCTGATAAAAAATCCCGAAATCAGAAACGATGAGACCAACCTCGATGTACAGACTTTCCTGAGTTCGGGGCGTACCATGGAAATGCTGGTGGAAGACGCGCGTATTGTACGAAAGAAATTCTACACCGGTAGCGCCATTGCCGGCGGTTTTATCGGGCTGGTCATTGCCATGACTTTGCTTAATCAGGTAATATTCAGGCGCCGAACCGATTACCAGCCCAATCCGGGCGACTGTTACAGCTGCGGTCGGTGCATGGATTATTGCCCTGTGGAAAAACCCAAAAAGTGATCATTCTATCATAGTTATTATGAATATCGAACAAAAAATAAAACTCTCCTCAAACGTAGCTTCGGTTGCAGGAATTTTCTGCCTGGCGGTTTCGTTACTTATGCTTCTGAATTTCTGGCAATTAAGCAAGAACGACCCACTTGAAAGCCAGGCCATGAAAATTCTGATTGAACGGCTTTCGCAGGAGCCGGGCAATATGGAACTCAAGCAAGATATCAGACAACTCGACCTGCTTGCCCGAAAAGCTTATTTCAACGCTCAATGGCAGATCAATACCGGAAGTTACCTTTTATTGTTCGGAGCAATAATTTTTGCCATTGCTTTGCGGGTGTATTGGTCGTTGAAAGCAAAAATAGAAATTCCCGATAAAATAGTGGAAAATGAGTTAAAGGCAAGGTTACTGTCGCAGAAATGGTTGCTGATAGGTGGTGCAGCGGTTATGCTGCTTGCCTTTGTGGCTTCGTTTGCTACCACCGATTACCTGAAACAATTTAATGTTGGCGAAACCTTAACAGCAGAAACCGAAACCCCTGATGCCGGAATTGAGGTTATCGAGGTTGGCCCGGGTACTTCCCCATCTTCTGAAGTTGCAGGCACAAGCGAACCGGTTACCGAAACGAACACACAAGACCAGCCTGCTGCAAGCGCAGCACCATTGCCCGATGCTGCACCTGCCCTACCCGATGCTGCTCAGATTCGTGCAAATTTCCCATCCTGCAGGGGCCCATTCAGCAACGGAGTTTCAACCCATAAAAATATACCGATCGATTTCGACGGCCCTTCAGGGCGCAACATACTTTGGAAAACCACTGTGGGCTTACCGGGATATAGTTCGCCGGTAATATGGGGCAACCGCATATTTTTAACCGGTGCCAGTCAGCAAAAACGTGAAGTTTACTGCATCGACCGGAACAGTGGAAAACTTATCTGGGCGAAAGCAGCCGATAATATCCCCGGAAGCCCTGCCACACCTCCCCGTACGACCGAAGACACCGGACTTGCAGCGCCTTCGGTTTATACCGACGGTATCAGGGTATATGCCATTTTTGGTACCGGTGATATTATTGCATTCGACTATGAAGGGAACCGTGTATGGGCGCGTAACCTGGGCGTCCCCGACAACCACTATGGTCATTCATCATCGCTTATCGGCTGGAAAGATAAACTGTTTGTACAATACGATACCAACCGCGGGCAACGCCTGTTGGCGCTGAATGTGGCCACCGGCGAAACCGTTTGGGAAACCCCGCGCAGTGTAAAAATTTCGTGGGCCAGCCCCATTCTGGCGCAAATCGGAGGTAAATACCAGGTTATTCTGGCAACCGATCCGATTGTGGCCGGATACGATACCGATACCGGCAAAGAAATCTGGTCGGCACGAGGCTTAATGGGCGAAGTTGGCCCATCGCCGGCATTTGGCGAAGGTTTGGTTTTCGCTACGCAGGAGTATGCAACCCTGATGGCCATAAATCCTGCAAACGGGCAGATAGTCTGGAAAGATGATGAATACCTGTCGGAAGTATCCAGCCCGGTAGCGGCAGGTGGAATGGTTTTCGTGGCTACAAGTTATGGGGTACTGGTTGCATACGATGCCAAAACCGGCGAAAAGCTGTGGGAACACGACGATGGACCGGGATATTATTCCTCGCCTATTGTTGCCGACAACAAGCTTTTTATATTCGATATCGATGGCAGGCTCCTCGTTTTCGAACTTGCCCGGGAAAAGCGGATCCTTTCCGAATCGAAGATCGGTGCAAAAATAACCACTACGCCCGCATTTGCCGAAGGACGAATGTATGTACGGGCTGGAACAACCTTGTTCGCAATTGGAAAATAGTATGAATATGGATAAACTCGAAATAAAAAGGGGCGATGATAAGTACCAATATGTGCTTGAATACGACCGGATCAGAATATCAAGCTATATTGGCGGATATTTGAATGAATATACCTGTAAATACGAGGGTATTGAATTTGAGGAAACCATTCGCTCCTATAAACCATCGTTCCTTTCCTATGTCCTCTATTTTTCGGTTACCTT
>CAZMDP010000443.1:0-3087 GCA_964565015.1 uncultured Prolixibacteraceae bacterium
CATGAAATTTACGCAAGCTTATGCCTGCGCAGTTTGTTCGCCCACCCGCACCAGTCTGATGACAGGGATGAATGCTGCAAGGCACCGGGTTACCAACTGGACTTTACGGTATAACTTTTCGCAGGATCAACCAGACGATGTCCTGGAAATGCCGGTTTGGAATATGAACGGCCTTCAACCGGTCGATACGGTTCCTCATTCGGTATATGCCACCACTTTGCCGCAACTGCTCAGTGAAAATGGCTATTACACCATTCATTGCGGAAAAGCGCACTGGGGAACAATAGGCACACCTGGCGAAAATCCCCTTAACCTTGGCTTCGATGTAAACATTGCAGGCCATGCTGCTGGCGGGCCGGGTAGTTTTCTGGGTGAGCATAATTTCAGCGCCGCATGGCGGGGCGGCGACCGTAAATGGGATGTGCCAGGGCTTGAAAAATACCATGGAGATTCGATCAACCTGACCCATGCCCTCACGCTTGAGGCCATTGCTGCACTCGATATTTCCCGTAGTACAGGAAAGCCCTTCTTTTTGTATATGTCGCACTATGTCGTGCATACCCCTATCGAACCCGATCACCGTTATATCCGGAAATATCTCGAAATGGGACTCGACGAGCGCGAAGCACGTTATGCCTCTATGGTCGAGGGAATGGACCGGAGCCTTGGCGACCTCATGGATTACCTCGATAAAAATGGCCTGGCAAAAAATACCATCATTCTGTTTATGTCGGACAACGGAGGATTGAGCGCAACGGCCCGGGGAGGCGAACCACACATGCATAACCGTCCACTGAATAGCGGAAAGGGTTCGGCCTACGAAGGCGGTATCCGCGTACCCATGTTGGTTAAATGGCCTGGAAAAGTGCAGCCCCAATCGGTTTGCAACGATTATCTTATCATTGAAGATTTCTTTCCAACCATACTTGAAATGGCAGGTATAACCAGCTACCATACTGTTCAACCAATTGACGGAATCAGTTTTGTACCCATGCTGTTGCAAACCGGAAACACCTCTGCTGATCGCGATCTTTTCTGGCATTATCCCAATAAATGGGGTGTTTCGGGCCCGGGTATCGGTACCACAAGTACCATCCGCAGCGGCTCCTGGAAACTTATTTACTGGTACAAAGATCAAACATTCGAACTTTATAATATTGCGGATGACATAAGCGAAACAGATAACCTTGCCAGCAAAAATCCGGATAAGGTAAAAGAGCTCGCCTCGAAATTAGGAAATTACCTTCGAAGTGTAAATGCTGATCGTCCAGTGTTTAAAGAAACAAAATTGCCGGTTGCATGGCCTGACGAAATTCAATAACCATGATTTTGTTTTAATACTATTGATTATGATACCAGCTGATAGCTATGATAGATCACCATCTGTGGAAAATTGGAGCCAGGAGCATCTTTCTGCATGGTTCACGAGTGGTGAATGGAAAAATGGATGGAAGATCGTTTCAGATGATTCGGTCAACCAAAAGGAATTGGCAAAACAATTTTTTCAAAATCCTGAAAGGTGGCGTAAAGCATTTTCGTTTTTAAAAAATGCAGACCTGACCAGTTTGCCATCAGGACGGTATGATCTGGAAGGGGTTGATTTGTTTGCAATTATCGACGAATACACAACTAAAGACGAAGAAATAGCCCGCTTTGAGGCTCACCGGAAATATGCCGATATCCAATATGTAATCTTGGGAGAAGAAAGAATCGGGATTACTTCGCTGAATAAAACTAAGGTAACCGTGCCTTTTGACGGGGAGAAGGACATTGTTTTCCTCGACACATTGGAATTTTTGTACAAAGTTGCCTCGCCTGCAAAATTCTTTGTGTTTTTTCCCGATGATGCCCATTGCCCGGGCGTGAAAAACCTGGAGAATTCAAAAGTCAAAAAAGTGGTAATAAAGGTTAGGCTCGACTGAAATAAGCCCTAAAGTCTATTCAGAACTCTTTTATCAAAAGTGAAAGGTATGGATTTTATTATCTTGCAATCATGAATATTGGGATGAAGTGGATTAAGTATCAAATTAAATTCGTCGGGTATTAAGGCCGTTGGGACCCTTAATGCCAAATGCTCTTTCTTTTGTAAAAATAAACTTCCATAGTTCATGGTTTCATTGCTATAAGGATAGTTATTCCATCCTTTAACAAGGATTCGATCCGGAACAGTTTGTATCAGAATGTTCTCCGGTAGCTCAATTTTCAAGAGGATAAGATCGGTGGGTAAAGATGAAAAGCCAGCCACATGGACTAATTTCTCCCATGCTGATAAAGATGCATGTTCCGAAGTGTAAACAACCAGATTGCCTTTCTGGTGCCATCTTCCTGGACCATAAAGGCCTCCGGTTCCATCAAGGGCATTATATTCTTTTTTTGAGATACGGTAAACAAACATCAGGCAGGGAATCCGTGTTCGATTGCATTTAATTCGTCCATCACAATTTGAATCCCTGAAAATGTATCAAGGTACGACGATGGTTTTTCACCTCCCAATGCAGGGTTTTCAACATTCAACCAAATATGAAATTTGTTCTTGCTCCCGAAAACTTTAGCCCCTTTATTAAAAAGCCTTGCAATAAAGAGTGCCCTTTCTGATGGTCCGGGTGCGATAAGCTGAGTCATCTCTTTTTCCTGAATAGAGCGGGTAGAAATCCTCAGATAGGAACTGAGTTCTTTTAAGGTAAGTCCCGACTCTTTTGCAATCGACAGCAGTTTCGATTTTTGGATTCCTTTCCTGGCTCCGGTAAGTAAATCTTTTTCACTTATTTCTAAAGCACTCATAAAAAAGTGAATTTATTCGCACAAATATACGAATTAATTCTGTT
The DNA here is from genome assembly GCA_964565015.1 of uncultured Prolixibacteraceae bacterium. GTDB lineage: Bacteria > Bacteroidota > Bacteroidia > Bacteroidales > Prolixibacteraceae > UBA1413. The sequence goes on from CAZMDP010000443.1 coordinate 2,826, forward strand.
TTTTGTAATTTTCACTTGATTTTTCTTTAAAGGATTCCTTCTTGATGATAAAATTATAAATTTGTGAATAGTGCAAATTTTATACGAACCAATAAAATAGGAAGCAATGAAAAAAGTATTTCTGCTCTTTGCGGCTTTAATAATGTTAAACCAGCTACCGTTTGCCCAGGAAGGAACCGATGTTTCGGACGAAGTTTTGCTACAGCTTTACCGTGGCGCGCGGGTTACCGATGTGGTTGATGCCATGGTGACCTGCGGATAT
>CAZMDP010000444.1:0-3084 GCA_964565015.1 uncultured Prolixibacteraceae bacterium
CACTAAAAAACCGATATTATTGTAATTTTGTCACGGTTCTGGTAAAAATGTCAGCACCAGCATATTTAAATTCAATTCATTGTTGTGTTAGTTATATTCAGGGAAATACTCGATCAACCCATCTTCAGGACCATCGGAAATGTTGCCGATCAGCAGGGGCAACCGGTTTATGCCATAGGCGGTTTTGTCAGGGATGTACTTTTGCAGAGGCCAACTACCGATATTGACATAATGACCGTAGGCAACGGCATTGAGCTGGCGCAGGATGTTGCCAAAGCATTGGGAATCCGTTCTAAAGTATCGGTTTTTAAGAATTTTGGTACGGCCATGCTCCGATACAACGACCTTGAAATTGAGTTTGTAGGTGCGCGCAGGGAGTCGTATCAGCGTAACTCAAGAAAACCCTTTGTGGAAGACGGTACCCTCGAAGATGACCAACGAAGGCGCGATTTTACCATTAACGCGATGGCCGTGAGCCTCAACCAACACAACTATGGCGAGCTGATCGATCCGTTTGAGGGCTTAAAAGACCTAGATAAGGGTATAATCAGGACACCCCTTGAACCCGACATTACGTTTTCTGACGATCCGTTGAGGATGATGCGTGCCATAAGGTTTGCCACACAACTCGGCTTCACCATCGAAGACGAAACCCTCAGGGCAATATCGCGCAATAAGGAACGGATTGAGATTGTTTCTCCCGAAAGGATTGTGGAAGAAATCAACAAAATCATGCTGGCCAATAAACCTTCGGTAGGTTTCAAATTACTGGAAGAAACCGGAATGCTGAAACTCATATTCCCGGAGCTCGACCGCATGAAAGGGGTTGACAGCATTAAAGGGATCGGCCATAAAGACAATTTTTACCATACCCTGAAAGTCCTCGACCAGTTGGCAATTAAGACCGACAATCTTTGGCTGCGTTGGGCTGCCCTCTTGCACGATATAGCCAAACCTGCCACCAAAAAATTTGTTGAAGGTGTGGGTTGGACATTTTATGCCCACAATATTATAGGGGCCAAAATGATACCGGGTATTTTCAGAAGGATGAAGCTTCCGATGAACGAAAAAATGAAGTATATCCAAAAACTGGTTGATCTGCATATGCGCCCGATTGCTCTGGTAGAAGAAGAGGTTACCGATTCGGCCATCCGCAGGTTGCTTTTCGATGCCGGCGACGATATTGACGACCTGATGATGCTCTGTGAAGCCGATATTACCAGTAAAAACCAGGATAAGGTTAAGCGCCACCTCGAGAACTTTCAACTGGTGCGTCAGAAACTTAAAGAGATCGACGAAAAAGACGCTATCCGTAATTTTCAACCACCGGTTACCGGCGAAGAAATCATGGCTACTTTCGGAATTCCACCTGGTCGCGAAGTTGGAATAATAAAGAATACCATAAAGGACGCCATCCTCGATGGCCAGATTGGAAATAACCATGAAGAAGCCTATGAACTGATGCTTGCGAAAGGCCGGGAACTGGGGCTTACTCCTTTACCCTAAGCATCAGCATTACCGGCAAGTGATCGGAATAGCCGCCCTGATAGCGGAAACCATCGTAAGTGCGGAAAAGTTTCCTGCCATTATAACGCTCATCCTTCTGAAAAAGAAATGGCGCCTCAACAATCGAAGCATCGGATGATGCTGCAAAAAGTCTTTTTTCAGCGTTTAAAACAGAACCACTAACAATAATCTGATCGAAAACATTCCACATCGACTGGTGCTTAAGGGTGCCCCTACCCTGCTTTTGCCAAATATAACTGAGGTTGTAAAGTTTCTTTGACTCTTTTCCGGGGTTCAATAATGCCTTAAGATTTTTAACCATACTATCGTCATCGGGCTGGTCGTTGAAGTCGCCCGTGATGATAATCAAAGGATTATAATACTTCGATTGCAGTTTAACAACCTCCGAATAAAGCCTGTTGGCAGCCTGTCGGCGCCTTTCCCTTGTTTCCATTAGTCCGCCGTAGCGCGATGGCCAATGGTTAAAAAACAAGTGAACGGTATCGGTACCGGCCAGAATACCATATACATAAAGAATTTCGCGGGTATTGGGGATTTCACTGCCTTCGGGAACCGGAGAAAAATAATTGTACCCCAACGGGTAAAAAATATCATCGCGGAAAATTGCTGCTACATCAATTCCCCTGTCGTCGGGCGAATTTTTATGGATGATTTTATATTTCCAGGTCTTCAGGGCGGGTTGAGCCACCAGCCTTTCGAGCACATAACGGTTTTCGATTTCGCACAAGCCAATAACGGCCGGCGGTTCCCAGTTACCGGTATTGACTATAACTTTTGCCAGGTTGTTCAGTTTGGCATTAAAACGGTACGCATTCCACCGGCGTTCACCATTCGGGAGAAATTCCTGATCATTGGTCAAAGGGTCATCTTCGGTATCAAACAAATTCTCCACATTGTAAAACATTATGGATGCAACGGCTTTGCCCTCCTGAGAAAAAACATACTGCAGGGAAATGCATAAAATGAGGTTAACCAGAAAGAAAAACCTGATCATGGTTTTGGTTTTTTCTCAACCCTTTCGTAAGCGCCGAGATCGGGGCCGGCATCGGATGTGCGGTCAACCCCTTTCAGGTCGAATGGGAATAGCCTTGAATATACAGCGCTTCCGCGGTCTTTTGCCGGCGAAAGTGTATCAAGCTGAAAGTCGAGTTTTTTGTATGGGTCAACAAATTTCGGATCGAAGTCTTTTCCCCTCCACACATTGTTGTAACGGTTACGGTCCGAAATATTAAAGGTATCGGTAAGTTGGATGATACAATGGTCGAAATAGAAGTTGAACTGGTTATCGGGTTGCTGCCCCAGTTCGAGTTCGATCGGATTGTTTCCGTAGATTATGCAGTTTCCGAAGTGTGCTTTTTTAAGGTCGCCCTTAAATACATTTTCGGTACCGTCGGGTTTGGCATATTTTACCAGGTTCGAAATGGTCAGTGAACTGGTTTTGCGCGGACGTGCCGAAAATCCACCCCAATAATTGGCAATGGTTGAATGGTAGAACTCGTATTCGCCGCCAACCAGAAGGGCGGCAGCATAGAATCCACAGTTTGCAATAACCGTATT
>CAZMDP010000445.1:0-3071 GCA_964565015.1 uncultured Prolixibacteraceae bacterium
ATTCTTTGTGTATGATGCCTTCAACGCCTGCAACGGGTGAGCCGATAAGCAAATAGTGAATATTATTGTTTTCAAGCCTTTCCAATATTTCAACTACAGAACTTTCACCATTGCACCACGCAGGCGAGGGGTTCATAACCTCTGCTGCGGTTACCCCGTTCGGGCTGTTAGGCTGTACAGATGCCGGGAGTAACTCTTTGGTCGAAACAGCGCCAATTACGCTGCCTTCCTGATTTTTAACGCATACCACCGGCGACGCATAAAACTCCATCAATCCCAAAATTTCATTTGTGGTGGCTGCTGGGCTGCACCATACAGGAGGTTGCATAAAATTGCGTATTTCACCATTTAGGACAGCATATAAAGCCGCCATAGCTTCGTTCATTTTTACTTCGTGCCTGTACCGGCCCTGCAAATGCCCATTGTCGAGAAATATCCCCGAAATGCGCTCGCTTCCGGTCACTTCGTCGGAAACCAGAGTGGCATATATGAGCAGGTAAACATGATCGCCGGCTGGTTTCCTGAAAACCAGCTGATAACCGTCCAGTTTACGGTGTTTTGCCAGGTAGCCAGCAAACTCTTTTCGTTCTGAATGGTTTTCGATCAGGTCGAGGATGGAAATCTTTTTCAGTTCATCGGCCGATGAGAACCCCAATAGTTCGGGCAAAACGGGGCTGAAAGCAGTAAACCTTCCTTTGCCCCTTAGTGAGGCCGTAAATATCCCCATAGAGGATGAGGCACCAACTGCGGGCGCCAATTGAGCGAGCGCCGATTCGGTTTCAACCGCCTTTGGCCTTACCAGGTCTTTGATAACGTAGATAAAACCATTTTTATCGGAAAAGGTTACTTCCGAAATGGTGATCATCACTTCACGTTCTTCGTATCCGGGAACCGAAAGTATGGTTTCGAATTGCAGGTTTCCTTTCGGATTCTGCAGGAATTCTCTGATACGGTCGATGTCGTCTTTCCTGCCCGAATGTATTATGCCGTTCAGGTCGCTACCCAGGCTCGCAAGGTCAACCTCCTTGAGGATATCTTTTATTTTTTTGTTGGCATAGATAAAGCGGCCGTCCATAAACAAAAGCGTACCATCGGTCGAGGCTTCCACCAGGGTGCGGTAGCGTTCGCGCGATTCTTTCAGGTTCTGTTCGGCTATCGACCTTTGGGTTTCTACCCTCAGGTTACGGCGCACAATTATGGTCAGCATGGCGGTCATTAATGCAAATATGGCGAGCGACGCAAATACGAATACCCTTTTCATTCCGGCAATTTCGTTCCTGATGTCTTCGAGATAGACACCCGTCCCGATAAGCCATCCCCAGGGTTTGTACTCCATAACGAACGATATTTTTGGCACAATCCGGGTTGGATCATCCATCCATTGCCACATATAATCCACATAAGCTTCGCCTGTTTCGCGGCTTTGCTCAACAAATTCAACAAACATTTTTTTCCCGTGGGCATCCCTGAAATCCGATAAATCCTGTCCGTTCAGTTCCGGACGATAGGGGTGCCTTATCATTACCGGGCGCAGGTCGGTAATCCAGAGGTAGTCTTTGTTTTCGACCCCGTAACGCATACTTCCTATCGATTGGGCCGCTTTGGCCTGCGCCTCTTCAAGGCTTATTTCCCCGTTTTCTACCTCTTTGGCCAGTTCGTCGGCAATACAGATACTCGAAAATACAATTTCGCGGATCATCTGCTTTTTGTTGTTCATCTGGTTAACTTCGAAATAGGGAATGATAAACCCGAAATTGAAAACCACAAAAAGACCGATAGTCAGAACCGATGGAAGTATGATCCTCAGGAAAAACTGCCTTTTGTTGATGGATATGTTTTCTTTGGCCATTTTACCAGATTATTTGATGTTTAGGTGTACGGAGCGGGATTACCTCAATGGTTTTTTCTTTTGTGTCGAGTATGGCAAAGCCGTTGTCCTGACTACCTTCGGCAATGCAGGGGCAAACCAGTTGAGTTACTTTTGAACCGATATCGAGCAGGCCGAATTTTGCCTGTCTGGTTTTGTTTTTGGTTATACGGAACACACCCCCGGGATGAAAATGGCCTGAGACGCCGAAATCGCAGTTCATTTGTTCGAGCATTCCGATATGGGGAGCAAAATCACGCTGGTTTACCGGTTTCCGGGTAAGCATTCCTGCCGGATCGGGGTAAAGCGAGTGTGAAAATAGTATCGTTAGTCCATCCGCTTCAAAAACAGAATATTCCTGCAAAGTGGTAAGCCATTCCATGTCGTCATCGGGGATCGATACCGGCAAATCGTGTTCGAAGTTCCAGACCAGGCCGTTGCTAAGCTGTTTTCGTTCTGAAGCCGTTATTGAATACCAGTTTTCGGGGTATTCGAAAATATGGTTCCATGCCGGAACCTTTTTCATGACGAAAAAGTCGTGGTTTCCGGCAAGAACAAGGCTGCAGTTTTCGCGGATGGCCTTCAGGCAGTAACTTAAATTGCGGGTGAGTTCGTAACCATAAAACCGTTTATCGAAACCGGCCATATCGCCCAGGCAGACCAGCATATCGCAATTGTGCTTTTCCAGTCCGGTAATGGCGTGCATCAATCTGATGCCGTCTTCGTGAATATCGCTGATGATGCCGATTTTCATTAAGCCCCCTCCCGACCTTCCCGATAAACGGGGATAAATACACTCCGTTTTCGGGCGGAGTGTATTTCCAACAATTATTTAGATGCCCGGTGCTTTTTAGTAACGAGCGAAATCAGAACCAAAGTTATAAAGCCCAATGGAATGGATATAATTCCGGGGTTCTGGAGCGGAATTGGCGCATCGGAACCTTTGAGGCCATAAATTTCGTACATGGTGGGCGACAGCAGGATTATGAGTACCGAACTGATCATCCCCACCAGAATAGCCCACGAAATTCCGCGCGATGTGGTTTTTTTCCAGAACAACAGCATAATGATGGCCGGCAGGTTCGACGAAGCGGCAATGGCAAAAGCCAGACCAACCAAAAAGCTTACGTTCTGGTCTTTGAAGATGATTCCAAGTATGATTGCAAAAACACCTACCACGATAGCGGCAATCCGGCCTGCGTTA
>CAZMDP010000446.1:0-3062 GCA_964565015.1 uncultured Prolixibacteraceae bacterium
GATGGAAGAATTTTATGACAACATTGGTTTCTCAGACTGGACGCATGCAATCAGCAAAGCCACAATGATTAAGCCGCAACATCCCGATTATGAATTGTATATGTATGGTGTACACGCACAACGGGGCGTTTCGTGTGCCGATTGTCACATGCCATACCATAGCGAGGGAGGACAAAAATTCACCAACCATAAAATGCAGTCGCCGCTCAACAATATATCGGCTTCGTGCCAGGTATGCCACCGCGAAGAGGCACTTACGCTGGTTCAAAGTGTTTACGAAAGGCAGGATAAAATTCTTGAGAGCCGCCATAAATTGGAAACAATGCTGGTGAGGGCACACATTGAGGCCAAAAAAGCATGGGACCTAGGCGCAACCGAGGAACAAATGAAAGATATACTTAAAGGTATCCGCGGTGCTCAATGGCGCTGGGATTATGTAGCCGCAAGCCACGGTGGCCCTTTCCATGCGCCGGTCGAATCGGCCCGGATTATTTCTTCAGGCCTCGAAATTGCTGCCGACACACGGGTAAAACTGGCCCGGTTGCTCTCGAGTTTAGGCTTTAACGGCGAAGTTCCTTATCCCGATATCAGCACCAAGGAAAAAGCACAGGAATTTATCGGCCTCGATATGAAAAAATTCAACGACGACAAGGCTGTTTTCCTCAGGGAAATTGTTCCGCAATGGAAAGCTGCAGCCGCAGAGAGGGAAGCAAAGTGGAATTAGAAAAGGGGAAAGTGTAACGGAAATAGTTAAAAGGAATAATATGAAGAATCATATCGTCATACGTTGCTTGCTTTTGGCAGTTACATTTTTTCTATCAGGCGTTTCGGTTGCCCAGTATTCGTTAACGGGCGAGTTCAGGCCACGCACCGAAAGAAGCCACGGCTATGCGACCCTTGCCGCCGAAGATCAGGATGCTTCGACCTTTACATCGCAACGAACCCGCCTAAATTTTTCGTTTACCAGCGAACATATACGCACAAGCCTGGTGGTTCAGGATGTTCGTTACTGGGGAAACCAACGGCAATTGGTCGAAAACCAGGACTTTGCCCTGTCGCTGCACCAGGGTTGGGCCGAAATCCTTTTCTCGCCAAAATTTTCGCTTAAAGCCGGCCGACAGGAACTCAGCTACGACGACCACCGAATTTTCGGCAATGTGGGTTGGACACAACAGGCCCGCTCGCACGATCTTGCCCTGTTAAAATACGAAGGGGATATCAACCTTCATTTCGGGATTGCCCACCACGAAAATACCGATCGAAGGAATAATATGTACAACGGGCCCGATGCTTATAAGGATATGCAGTTTGTTTGGTTCAACAAAACATGGACAAACGAAGCCCTGAGCCTTTTATTCCTGAACAATGGCGTACCGGTAATTTCGCAGGGCAAACAGGAAAACCGCTATTCGCAAACGTTGGGGGGACGGTTCACCATAAATCCAAAGCCGGTTAATGTGGCTACCAACTTTTATTATCAAACCGGGAAAGACAACCAGAACCGCGATATCGGCGCTTATAACTTCCTGCTCGAAGTATCGGCAAAAATGAACCCATCAGCAACGGCTACCTTTGGTATGGAAATCCTTTCGGGGACCGATAGCGGCGAAACCGGAAAAAACAACTCATTTAATCCTCTCTACGGAACCAACCACAAATTCAATGGCTTTATGGATTACTTCTATGTGGGGAACCATCTGAACACGGTTGGACTAAACGATTACTATTTTAAATGGGCATGCAGCCGCTTTAAAAATATACAGTGGAACCTGCATATCCATTATTTTGGTGCCAATGCCAAGCTGCCGAACGATGCAAACCGGTACCTCGGTACCGAGGTTGATTTTGACCTGACCTATACGGTAAATCCCTTCACGAAGATTACGGCCGGTTATTCACACATGTTTGCAGCAGAGAGCATGGAACTGGTAAAACCAACCGGAAGCCATAAGGCAACTCAAAACTGGGCTTACCTGATGATTGCAGTAACCCCAAAATTCTTTTAAGGATTAAAATCTATTTTAGTATTTTTATTATTTTTGCAACAATATCTACCCGGAATTGGGAATGCCTGATTCCGGTTTTTTTATGATGATGAAGAAATCGAAATTAATACGGGTATTCAAAAAATTCCATAAATGGCCGGGTATAATCATTGCCTTTTTTGCCATTCTTTATGCCCTTTCAGGAATAGTGCTCAACCATAGGGAAACTTTCTCCTCGTTTGACATTTCGCGAAAACTGATGCCCCCCGGATATCAGTATAAGAACTGGAACCTTGCCGGCGTGAGAGGTGCATTGGCCATAGGAAATGATTCGTTGCTGATTTATGGGAACATAGGCATCTGGCTTACCGACAACAGCTTTTCGGAGTTCACATATTTCAACAATGGTTTCCCGAAAGGAATTGACAAAAGAAAAATTTATTCATTGAAGGAATTCGAAAACCACCTGGTGGCCGCCACCCATTTCGGGTTATATACCACGGACATAAACAAAATTGACTGGCAAAAGGTGAACCTTCCGGTAAAAGAACAACGCCTCACCGATCTTGCATTAAAAGACGACACCCTGATTATTCTTACCCGCAGCCACCTGATCAAAACAGCCGACCTTGAAGAGTTTATTCCCGTTAAGCTTTCGGAACCTATAGGATATGAAAAGAAAACCGGCCTTTTCAATACTTTGTGGGAATTGCACAGTGGCGAGCTTTTCGGGCTTGCTGGCCGTTTGTTTGTCGATATACTGGGTATTACGGTTATCTGGCTGTCAATTTCAGGGCTTTTACATTTTTTCTTCCCGAAATGGATTAAACGGCGAAAATCAAAAGAAAACGACGCCACAAAACTTATTAAAGCCAAACGTTGGAACCTGCACTGGCACAATGTGATCGGGTATCTGGCAGTATTATTCCTGGTAATCAATACCATTGCAGGGATGTTTCTCAGGCCGCCGCTGCTCATCACCATAGCCACCAAAGAAGTGGGTATTATACCCTTTACCCATCTTGACAACGACAATGCCTGGTACGATAAACTTAGGCGGGTCGTTTGGAACGATTC
>CAZMDP010000447.1:0-3052 GCA_964565015.1 uncultured Prolixibacteraceae bacterium
GATCCTTAGGCTAGCATTTCATACATTTCACCAATAAGAACTTTCATATCGGGAATAAACTCAATTAAGCCTTCATGAATCAAGACAACCCCAAAATTATCCCCATTAGCGGCACGCATAGCAACCACGTCGGCTATATAGTCCACAATTTCGTGTAGTGTCTGTTTTTTTTCAGCAACTTCTTCCGAAATCAGGCAAATGTTTGGCTGAGTCTGCAAAGCACATTCGAGGCCAATATGCGAAGCCGATCGTCCCATAAGCTTAATAAAGTGCCAGTATTTTTTTGCTGAGTTCGAGTCGCGTGCAATGTTTCCAATGAGCTCTGAATAAACTTTGGTAGCAGTATCGAAACCAAACGATGTTTCGATCATTTCGTTTTTAAGGTCGCCGTCAATGGTTTTCGGGCAACCGATAATCTGAACACCCGCACCTGTTGCCTTGTAATATTCGGCCAATACACAGGCATTTGTGTTGCTATCGTCACCACCAATGATAACCAATGCTTTGATATTAAGTTTTTTAAGGATTTCGAGGCCTTTGTCGAATTGTGATGTTTCTTCGAGCTTGGTACGCCCTGAACCAATAATATCAAATCCACCGGTATTCCTGAACTGGTCGAGGTAATCGGCGGTTATTTCCATGTATTTATGATCCACCAGACCACCAGGCCCCCCAAGGAAACCATATAATTTGCTTTCGGGATTCAGTTTTTTGATACCATCGAAAATTCCGGCAATAACGTTGTGCCCGCCAGGAGCCTGACCGCCAGAAAGAATTACGCCCACGTTTACGGCTTCCGATTTTACCGGATTGGTTCCTTCTTCAAAGGTAATCAAGGGCATTCCGTAAGTGTTCGGAAAGAGCCTGGCTATATCTTCCTGGTCGGCTACCGATTGGGTAGCCTCGCCTGTTATAACTTTTACAGCTCCCCTTAACGATTTGGGAAGTTTGGGCTGATATTTTGCCCTTTCCTTCTGCAATGGACTAATATTCATATTCTTTGCTTTTAATTAGTACTCATTAAATTACATTGCTAAGTTAGCGTAAAAAATGCGGTTAACCCCATGCAGATTATTCTGTCAGAGTTATTTAAAGAAAAGTTAAACCACTATCCTTTATTTTATCGGGAAAATTTTTTGACCTGCCAGGAAGTCTATTAATGTCTCAACATTTTCAGGATTCTTTTCGGGATTAAACACAAAAGATGGGTTAAGCGGCTCCTCGAAAGGCAGGTCGATACCGGGCAGGAATTGGGTTTCACCCTTTTCGGCCTTTTCGTATAAATCGGGTTTGTTCTTTTTGCAATAATCGAGAGGAGCATTCATATAAACCAGATAAAACCTGCTTTCACCGATAATCTGAGCAACTTGCCGCCGAATATCGGCATCGGGCGATATAAACGAACAAACCGTAATAATTCCCTGATCGTTCAGCAAACGGCAAACATGGGCTACCCGCCGGATATTTTCGGCGCGGTCGGCAGGCGAATAGTCGAGTTCGCGGTTAAGGCCCGAACGGACCGAACTTCCGTCGAGGCTTACAACAATGGCCCCATTGCTGAAAAGGCGCTTTTCAAGGGCAAAGGCAAGTTCATTTTTACCAGAACCATGTAACCCTGTAATCCAAATGGTTGCTCCCCTTTGATTATACCGGTTTTCACGCTCCTGTTCCGAAATGAGCGAACGGCCTTCGGCAATGTTAATTTTATCCAGATCGGTAATCCTGAAAGGAAGTCTCGAAGTATCCATTCTGTCGATAATCATGCCCACCGCACATGTATTATGGGTAACAGGATCGATCAGCACAAACGAACCAGTTTGCCGGTTGCGGCGGTATGGATCAAAAAATAAAGGTTTTGTTGTGGTAATTATTACCCTGCCTATATCGTTCAGATAGAACTTCTCAACTTCGGTTTTCTGCAAAGTGTTAACATCTACCCGGTACCTAATTTCGTCAATCCTCGCTTTGGTCGAGTTGGTGGTATGTTTAATGTAGAACTGTGTCGATAGGTTCATGGGCGTTTCGTCCATCCATACCAACATAGCTTCGAAATGACGTTCGATCCGGGGCATGTTGTCGGGATGGACCAGCATATCGCCCCTCGAAATATCGATCTCATCGGCCAATGTCACAGCTACCGACTGTGGAGGGAAAGCATAATCGCGCTCCCCATCATAGGTAACAATCGATTTTACCACCGAAGACTTCATTGATGGCAGAATAGTAACCTTATCGCCCTTTCTGATGATTCCTGAAGAAACTTTAGCCGCATATCCCCTGAATTCGTTATCGGGCCTGAGAACGTATTGAACCGGATAGCGCAGATCGGTAAAATTGCGGTCGCTGCTGATGTGCACGTTTTCGATGTGTTCGAGCACACTCCGGCCATGATACCAGGGCATCAGTGCCGACGGTTCGACCACATTCTCTCCCTTAAGGGCCGATAATGGTATAAATTGAATATCAGGTATTTCGAGTTTTGTTACGAAATTTTTGTAATCCTCACAGATATCGTCGAATACTTTCTCTGAATACCCAACCAGGTCCATTTTATTTACCGCCAGAACAATGTGCTTTATTCCGAGCAACGAAACAAGAAAGGTGTGACGGCGGGTCTGGGTAATAATCCCTTTGGTGGCATCGACCAGAATGATGGCCAGGTTGGCAGTTGAAGCACCGGTAACCATATTTCGGATATATTGCTCGTGCCCCGGGGTATCGGCAATGATAAATTTTCTTTTCGAAGTAGAAAAATAACGATAAGCTACATCGATGGTAATCCCTTGTTCGCGCTCAGCTTTCAACCCGTCGGTAAGCAGCGCGTAATCGATATCGTCGCCGGCATGGCCTTCGCGTTTACTGTCGCGTTCGAGCGCCATCAGCTGATCTTCGTAAATTTTCTTGCTGTCGAAAAGCAGCCTGCCTATCAGGGTCGATTTTCCATCGTCGACCGAACCTGCAGTCAGAAACCTCAGCAAATCTTTATTCTGATCCTGATCGAGAAAGGCGAGGATATCAAGGGATAGGTCAATTATTGTTATCAATGTATAGT
>CAZMDP010000448.1:0-3052 GCA_964565015.1 uncultured Prolixibacteraceae bacterium
CGGCAGAGAATGGTTGTGTGCGATATGTGTCGCCGTTGTACCAATGCGACCAGGCGCCATAATGCCGGTCGCAATTTTCGAGGAAATGCAATATTTTCAAAATCCGCTCTTTAATTTCTTCGCGGGGCCTGTATTCCCTTTCAAAGGCAACAATCATGGCCATAAGCCCCATACCGGTTGCTCCTGATGCCACCGTGCGGCCATCGCCATTTGAGCGTTCGAGTGCCATCCCCGATGGTTGGTGCGCCCCTTCCCAGAAATAACGGAAAGTATAACGCTGAAACATATCCATCAATTCGTCGTCGGAGAAATCGCGAAGGGTGGCAGAGGTTGCTACAGGCGCGGATTCACGTCCCTGAACCAAAGTGGTAACCTTGTACAAAACCTCTTTGTTCTTTCCTGATGCAGGTGCAAAATCGAGGTAATAATTTCCGCTGGTTTGCCCACGTATCTGATAGCTTGTACCTCCATCGAACGAAGCCTCAATCCTATAGGTTAGTCCGGGTGTAGGTGCTTCCCAGTTAAGCTCGGCATGGCTATCGTACCCCTGCGCCTCCAGATTCAAAACCGGTGGAACAACGGCCATGCTTTTAAATGCAATTATTTCATCAATTAGTATCAGCCTCGATGTACCGTTTTTTTCCGATTGGTTGAAAATTATCCCTTTAATAGCCGAAAAATTAAGCTGACTGTTGTCGCTATCGTCAATAATTGGCTTTAAAGGTATTCCAATCCTGGTCCACGTCCTGGCCGGAATATCGTTGTTGTAGGATGAAAGCGGATAAAGCTTTGAAGATACGTCGCCTGCCCCGCTTTTGTTCACGGCTACCATCCCTACAAGCGGCAATGCCTGAGCGGGAAAAGCATTTTCGGAATACATGTAAAAGGTAAGGGAATCGAGCCCCGAAATATCGGCTGTGGTCCACCCTTTTCTGAATACTGTGGCGCGCCAGTTGCCGGTTTGGGCCGAGGTGTAGTTGAACTTAAGCGAAGTATTTCCTTTAAAAGCAAGGGTCGAGCATGGGATTTTATCGTTCCATTGCGGACTTCCCGGAGGGTAGGTATGTTCGAAAAAACTTGGGGCCATGCTGCCCACATTCACAATACCCTGATCGTAAAATGTTGCATCGGTTCCATCGTCGAAAAACCAAACCTCTTGTGCTGTGGCCACTGCTGCCGGCAAAAGGGCAATCAGAAAACCTGTTATTAAGTTCTTCATAGGTATTATTTTAAATGGGGGCTCTCGAAACCAAGTATCCTTAAACCCCGCTGTACGTCTTCATTTTTCATGAAAAGTTCCCACAACAAACCAGAACGGTAATTTTCGATCATCACGGCAATAGGGCCCTGATCGATAGCCAGATAGCGTTGCGGGTACCATTCGTACTCTTCGCTGAAGGCATCGTAAAAACCGTATTTGCCCCAGATGCGGTCGCCAAGGTTTTCGTAAAAATGACGGATAACGGGCATAACCTTATCCGGCGCATAGGGCAACGACGACAGGGCTGCTGTTGGACTGATAACGCCCAAATCGTAGGTGGGGCGGTGTCCGGCATAACTCGTATTACCCGAATTACCTGGTTTTGGGCGCTCTTCGGTTTGTCCCCTGAAATAGTCGGAAGCGCCCGGAACCGAATAACTCGATGTGAGCCCCCAGCAGTTTTCGCCATAACCTTTATATCCATGCGGATTGATGATGCAATGCTGGCGGTTGATGAGGGTGTGCGACACATTTAACTCAAAGTAATCGGCGTATTTATCGGTCAGCCCTCGTGGATCGAGGCCTAAGTAGGAGTAATGAGCCCAGAATAACGGGCCTCCGTTAATAGAATCAACATGGTGCTTTAACCTGAGCCTGTGTCCATGTGTGGTAATATCGGCCGCAATTTTTCCACCCAACGCCCATCCTTGTTCGTAGGTTTCGGCATCGATCGGGAAAGTGGGCGACGCCGCTGCAAGGATGTAGGTTATAAGGCATTCGTTGTATCCGGTAATTTTATGGTTCATTTGCCAGCCCACATTTGGCGACCAGTGCCAGTACAGCACTTTTTCGCCGCCTTTGGTGTGCCAGCTCCACTCCACCTCGCGCCACAACCGGTCGATTTTTTCGGCCAGATGTTTCTCTTCAGGGCATCCGTCTTTAAAATATTCCATCACGGTAATCAAGCCCTGAACCAGAAAAGCTGTTTCAACCAGGTCGCCACCGTCGTCGTACCTGCTGAAAGGCTGCACCTTTCCGGTTTCACCATTCAACCAGTGTGGCCATACACCATGAAAGCGGTCGGCCTTTTCGAGGAAATCGACTATTTTCTTAAAGCGCTCAAAACCCTGCTGCCGGGTTATAAACCCACGTTCAATGCCCGAAATGATTGCCATCAGCCCGAACCCACCTCCACCTGTTGTAACGATGTGTTTATCGTTCTGCGGGTAAACTCCGTCAACATGATAGCGTTCGCGAGCCAGTCCTGAATTGGGTTCGGCGCCATCCCAGAAATAGTGAAATGTATAATATTGTACGGTATCGAGGAGTTGATTGTCGGTTAACCTTGCTTTATTGTCGCTTTTAGTACCTGACGTACAGCCGTAAAAAATTGCAGACAACGCAATTAGCAAATAACAATACCTCATAGTCGTGGTGTTTCAAGTTTACAAATCAGTTTAAAATTAAATAACAAAGGCTGCCAGGAGCCCGCCCGGCAGCCTTTTTGGCGTCAGTTTTTTCCGACGTTAGCTAAATCAATATTCAACCACCTATTTTTCCGCATTCATGATGGTTTTTATTTCCTGTTGCGAGAGTGCACGGTTAAAAATCCGGAGTTCGTCCATCAGGCTTTCGTCCGATTTGTGGCCCCATTCGGTGAAGCGCGGCACGCCCGACATGATCGTAAGGATATCGCAGCCTGTCCAGTTAATTCCGGCAAAATCGCCCTGTTTGACCACTTCACCGTCGATATATACAACGCCTTCGGTATCTGAGATCGTGAAAGCATAATGCACCCAGTTTCCGGCAGTGGGATCAACATCGGCAGCAGCGCCCCCATCGAACCAGGTA
>CAZMDP010000449.1:0-3044 GCA_964565015.1 uncultured Prolixibacteraceae bacterium
CAGGATTCCGATTGGTTTTAATGGCTTTTGAATGCTGCTGATCCCATAGAGCCCTATACCCAGCCTTACCATTTCATACTGATGTTGTGGAAACCTTTCAATACCAGCCGAATTCAGGATATGTCGGTCGAACTTATATTTCAAATGAGCCTGCAGATACGCTGCAATTTCATCGAAGCGGTTTATTTGCTCCAGCGTAAAACTGTCAAAGGCAGGGTCATCGCTGGCAACCAAATGCGAAAATACCGATTTTACCCTAAGATGGGGATTAATGGTCAAAATCCTGATCAATTCGTTGATTTCTTCGTAGGTTTTATAACCAAGCCGGTTCATCCCTGTATCGAGTTTGATGTGTACCGGGAATTCCTGAACGGCATTGTGTATAACGATTTTCGAAAAATCGAGAGCGATGGGGAGGGAATAAATATTAGGTTCGAGCTGATAATCGATCAGATGCTGAAAGCTATGTATTTCGGGGTTCATCACAACAATCGGAACGGTTATTCCGGCATTGCGAAGTTCGATACCTTCATCGGCAACCGCTACAGCAAGGTAATCCACCCTTTGGTATTGCAGCATACGTGCCACTTCAACATCGCCGGTACCATACGAAAACGCCTTAACCATAACCATAATGCGCGTTTCAGGTTTTAAAAGCGACCTGAACAAATTCAGATTTTCAACCATGGTATTCAGGTTGATTTCGAAGACCGATTGGTGTGCTTTCTGCTGTAAAACCGACGAAATTTCTTCGAACCTGAATTCGCGTGCACCTTTTATCAGAATTGCAGCATCCCTGAAATCAATTTTCCGCAGTTGAGAAATAAACCCACTGGTGGTTTCAAAAAGAATATTACGACGCGTAAACCATTTTGATCCCTCTTTCAAATCCTTGCCAATCCCAATAAACAGGTCAATTCCGGTATTTTCGAGCATCTGGTTTATTTTACGGTAAAGGTCTCCGCTTTTATAACCCGATTGCCTGATGTCGGAAAGAATGACAATTTTGCGCAGCTGATTTTTTTCGGCTTGTTGATGTAAGACAGATAATGCAATTTCGAGCGAATTGATGTCT
Source organism: uncultured Prolixibacteraceae bacterium (assembly GCA_964565015.1). GTDB lineage: Bacteria > Bacteroidota > Bacteroidia > Bacteroidales > Prolixibacteraceae > UBA1413. The sequence goes on from CAZMDP010000449.1 coordinate 1,076, forward strand.
GAATTGTAATAGTCGTTGATCAGTAAGCTGTTATGGATGCCCTTTTTTATTTCGAGCCGCATGGCAAGTGGAGCCAACCCGTTAAATTCATCCATCAAATCTTCAGAATAGGCATCCAAAGCTATAATCAGTGCAAAGCAGTGACAGGCATTTTCTATCGATGACGAGTCGGTAAATGGAATAGTGAAAGTTGCCGAATGATTATCCCATTGCGCCCCAATGGTGGTTTCCTGGTTGGAAGCGATGATTGTGAAGTTAATATCTGCACCTTTCCCTTTTAACGACCAGGTGACGGGGGCAATTTCCATCGATTTGCAATATTTTCCGGCATATTGGGCAACAAAATCATGGTCGCAGCAATACACCAGTTTTTCGGCCGAACGAAAAAGGCAAAGTTTTTCTTTGATTTTTGAACTCAGGTCGGTAAAATTTTCCTGATGGGCATCGCCAATGTTGGTGAAAATTCCGATGGTTGGCCGTATAATCCCCTCAAGTTTTTGCATTTCGCCCGGTTTTGATATACCTGCCTCAAATATTGCAAGATTGTGGGAATCGTCCATGTTCCATACCGATAGGGGCACACCAACCTGCGAGTTGAAACTTTTTGGGCTTCGCACAATCGAAAAACGGTCGGCCAGCAAATCGTACAACCATTCTTTAATGATGGTTTTTCCGTTACTTCCTGTAATCCCGATAACAGGATAATGAAACCTCGAACGATGGTAAGCTGCGAGTTTCTGAAGTGCATCTAAAGTTTCGGCCACCTGAATGATGGCTATTTTTTTAGCAGGATCAATTTTTATGTTTTCGCTTACAACAAAAACCTTTACATTCTTATCGGTCAAATCGTTTAGGTACTGGTGGCCGTTGTGGCGTTCGCCTTTCAGGGCAAAAAACAGGGTTCCGTCTCCGTTTATAATTGTCCTGCTGTCAACCGAGATCCTGCTGATAAGCGTTTCTGGTGGAAGATTATTTTGTGCAATATATCCCCCGGTTATCCTTGCAATGTCATCAATGGAGTAATTCATTGTTTTTCGGTTACCTCCATATTGTAACACCGCCGGCACAAAGGCTCATAGATGTCTTTTTCGCCAAGCAGCACAATCTGTTCTTTTTCGGTAAGCCTGTGCGAAAATTGGGCAATGCTTCCGCAGCGCACGCAAACTGCGTGTACTTTGGTAACATAATCGGCAACAGCCATCAATCCGGGAATCGGGCCAAACGGATTTCCCCTGAAATCCATGTCGAGTCCGGCAATAATGACCCTTATGCCCTGATTGGCCAGTTGAACGGCTACTTCGATGAGGTGCCTGTCGAAAAACTGCGCTTCGTCAATGCCAACCACATCCACATCGGCAGCAAGGAGAAGTATGTTCGAGGCGTTTTCAACCGGAGTGGAACGTATTGCGTTTTCGTCGTGCGATACTACCTCAAGGGTCGAATAGCGGACATCGATGGCAGGTTTGAATATTTCGACCCTCTGACGGGCAATTTTTGCCCTTTTTATGCGGCGTATCAGCTCCTCGGTTTTACCTGAAAACATTGACCCGCAAATTACTTCAATGCTTCCGGTACGTTTCCCGCTTAAATCCCTTTCGATAAACATGAATGATGTGATATCAGAAATTAGTACTTTTACATTTTTATTTACTTTGCAAAGTAATATAAAAGAACAAATAAATTACAGAAAAACCACGTTCAACAATGGATAATAAAAAACTGATGCAGATTTTGCTGCGCGATGTAACCGAATTGCAGGAACTTGTGCTTGGAATCAGGAATTCGGGATCGCTCGATCCGCTCGACCTTGAACTGCTTTATACCCGGATTTCGGGTATCCGACACATGTTGGAGGTGGTTTCGGATGCGGCGCCATCATTAAAATCAACAGATAGAGCAACTTTGGAAAAGTTATACGAAAAACCTGTTGAACCTGAAATAACAACACTACAAGATTCAATTGTTGAAA
>CAZMDP010000450.1:0-3032 GCA_964565015.1 uncultured Prolixibacteraceae bacterium
CCTGTTCCGTTGCAAACCACTGGTAAATGCAAGTTGATAGAGGGCATAATCGGCGTCGTAGAGGCGCATATTCAGTGCTGCCTGATAATTTTTTACCGCTTCGGCATAATCGCGTTGCTGGAAAAACGAATCGCCCAGCCGGTTCAAGGCATCGGCTACCTTTGGGGTACGCTGGTTCTGAACGGCATTCAGGTACTTCCTGAACGATGAAGCTGCCTGACGGTAATCTTCGAGTTTAAAGTATGCATACCCCAGATTGTAATGAGCATCATTAAATTCGGGCAGCTTAATTGCACCCGGGCTTACCAGGAACTGGTTGTAGGCATTTACTGCCGCCGAATAGTTCCCGGTACGATAAAGTGCTTCGGCGCGCCAGAACCTTGCCCCTGCAGTAATTTCGTTTGAAAAATTGTGCTGAAGCGATTTATCGAAATTCTGGATAGCCAGGTCGTATGAGGCATTTCCAAAAAGTTCGAGGCCCCTGAGGTAGGTAACCCGCTGATAAGCCTGATTTATGGCATTGTTCCTGTTCTTTATCTTTTCGATCGATTCGATGGCGTCGCGGTAGTTACGCGTTACCATGAATACTTCGACCAGGTATTGATAGGCGGCGGTATTTCTCTCCGAATTTGGATATAGCGTAATATAGCGGTCGAATGCCTTGATGGTTTCGTTGAATGGCGAATAGGATAGTTCATATGTAAGTTTTGCAAAATTGAAAAGCGCGTCTTCGCGTATCCGGTCGTCAAATTCCATATCGGCAGCCGAACCAAATGCGATTTTTGCTTTTTCCTTCTGGTTGGTTTTGATCAGGGCATCGGCTAAATGGTAAAGGGCGTTTTGGGCAAGTTGGTCGTTGCCTCGGGTTGCCCCTTCGAGAAAGGGGATCGATTTGGCATATTGCCCTGTACTGTAATAACAAAAGCCCAGCAGGTAGTTGTCTTCGCGCGATTTTGGGCCGGGTGTTTCATGGTAATATTCCAGAAACTGAATGGCTTCCGAAAAACGGCGCAAATGGAAGTAGGAATCGCCCACAATTTTGGCCAGCTCGGGTTTATGTGCCTCTTCCACATCGTTGATAATGGGAACAATATAGTTCACCACATCATTGTATCGCTTCTGTTTATAATAAATCTGGCTGACATACATAGGGATCACCCTCGAAAAGTTGGGGTCGTCCTGTAGTTTTCTGAAACCATCCAATGCCGTTTCGTAGTTGTTTTTCAGGTAATTGATGTGTGCCCAGTAATAGGTGGCCGGTTTGCTCAGAATGTGGTTCTGGTCTTTGATCATAAAAAACTCGTTTGCAGCAAGGTCCAGCTCATCGGTCATCAGGTAGCTGTATCCGTTCATGTAACCAGCCTTTATCCGGTCACTTTCCGATAATCCCTGTCTGTCAACATTTGAAAGAGATTTTAATGCCTGCTGGTGTCTGTTCTTTTCAAACTGATATTCTCCGTAATAAAAATGGGCATAGTTGCTGTAGGGACTATCGGCGTGGTCGTTTAAAAAATTGGCCAGCAGTTTTTCGCCGGTTACATGTTCGGAACGTAAGGCCGATAAGGCAATATAGTAGTTGGCTTCCGAAAATATTTCGGATTTTTCATCGGCCATTTCCCTGACCTTTTCAAACTGCCGGTAGGCAGCATTGTATTTTGCCGTTCTGAACAACTCCTTCCCGATAGCAATTTCTCGCTGTATTTCGGTAAACCAAAGGGTTTCCTGTGCTTTAGCCACAAATGCAGCTAAAAGGAATCCCGCTGTTAATAACAGTAATTGCTTTGTCTTCATATTTTCTGACGGTTTATTTTTAACTGTTTCATTTCGTTGCTTTCATTTGTATAAATAAACATTTGCCAGGTGATTCTATTTTATTGAAATCCAGCAAATAGCCTATTAATAAGCAATAATTGTGCCGCTAAACCTTTATTTTACTAAGGTAAGGCATTGTGCCATGCAATAAGCCTTTCTTTCAGGTTATTTCTCAACAAAAAACTGTTTATTACTTTCTTTTAGTATAGAAGATGGTGAAAAAGTTTGGGTTAACTTCGTGCCATTAAACAAATTGAAAATGAAAGGCGATACCATAATCCAACTTGAACATGCAGAGATTTATCAGCAGGAGAACCTGGTTCTGCACGATGTTAACTTAACCATCGAAACAGGAGAATTTGTATATGTGATTGGGAAAGTAGGAACCGGTAAATCGAGCCTGATTAAAACGCTGAATGCTGAAATTCCGCTTACTTCGGGACAAGGTATGGTTGCCGGATTTTCGCTCCACAACCTTCGCCAGCGCGATATACCTATGTTACGCCGCAAACTTGGAGTGGTTTTTCAGGATTTCAGGCTCCTTTCAGACCGCGATGTAAAGGCTAACCTCGAATTTGTGCTCCGTGCTACCGGATGGAAAAAGGATAAAACCATGCTCGACAGGATAATTCAGGTACTGAACCTTGTGGGTATGGAACGTTCGCTCGCCAAAATGCCGCATCAGTTATCGGGTGGCGAGCAACAAAGGGTGGTTATAGCGCGGGCCCTACTGAACGATCCTCCCATTATCCTGGCCGATGAACCTACCGGAAACCTTGACCCGGAAACTTCAGAACAAATCTTATCATTGCTGATCGACCTGAACAACGCTGGAAAGACCATCATTATGGCTTCGCACGACTATGCACTCATCAGCCGGCACCGGACACGCACACTGATCTGCGAAAACTATTCGCTAATCGACGCGACCAAAGCAAACGGGCATATTGATTTTGACGAGTTGCTGGCTGAGAATTAACCATAAAATTTATGAAATAGATAGATTTTTTTATATTTAGTAAAATCTCTTAAGAGAAATTTTACTATTTTTAAATCGTAAAAAAGCAAAATTAATTTTTATGAAAAAGGGACTGTTATTAATTGCATTGGCAATGCTTGTATTTGCTTGCCAAAAAGAAGAATTTGCCCCTGATGGCAACACTTACCTCCTGAAGAGCGCAACTGTTGAAAATTTTTCTCCCAATTGTGGTGCTTCTTCA
>CAZMDP010000451.1:0-3029 GCA_964565015.1 uncultured Prolixibacteraceae bacterium
ATATTGCAATGATAATTCGGGAGTAAGGTTGAAGTTTATCCGCAACGAAGCGCTGATGGTTTTCTGATGCAGCGAACCAAAAACATACCTGCTCACTCCATTGTCGGTTATAGACGAAACATATTGGAGCGATGTCCGGTAATCGGAATATCCAGGATTCAGCGATACCCTGAGTGTTTTAGTAGGACGGTATCCAAAATCCAGTCTTATGTTGTCCACTTCGCGGTAATGGTTTTCGAAACTTCGCATGATGGTTCCCTGTCCGCCGATGGTAAATTTCTTCTGATTGTTTGAGCCGAATCCCCACCATGTATTCCAGGTGCCCGGCGTTTTAAGGGCGGGGCCACCTCTTAATTCAGAAATCCGGATTGAATAAGCGTTTGCATTTATCCCCCAATGCAGGTCCCAGTAATTTTTCAGGTTGGTATGCAGGTTTATGTTTGCGCCGGGATTGAGCAGTTTTCCTTCAAAATTCCATTCGGTCCACTGATTAAAGTTGAAATTTAGATCCCTGAAAATGGAGAAAGGCTTGAAAACGCGGTACCCAACCCAGAGAACCTGAAAAATGTTATCGGCCTGCCGCATATATCCGGCATCGTTCAATTCAAGTCCAGGCGATTTCCACGCAACAGCATTCAAAAACTTCAGGTTTCCACCCAATTTGCCGAATACGATTTTTCCTCCATAACCTGACAGCGAAGTTCTTGTCGAATCGAGGGTCAGGTGCGTGGCATCGGGGCGCTGGTAAAGCCTTGCCCACGAACGTTGTGTGCGGGTAATTGCTTCGGCCGAACCTGCCACGTTGCTGAAATAAAGGCTGGTATTAAACTCCCATGTTTTGTTGTTCCATTTGTGTACAAAATCGAGCCCGCCTGTATAAGCCGACCGGTGCAGAAAATCGAGTTCATCGGTCCTCAGGTTGCGGTTTACGGCCGTAACCATGCCGCCAAGTGTGGTATTGCCTTCGTTGAAATCTTTCTGGAGCCTTCCGACCAGGAAATTGGTGAGCGGTTCAACTTCAACCGACCGTTCGCTCCCATTCATCCTGATATCGGCAAATTCGCGGGCTGTAACACTCTCAAGTAACCCAACCGACCATCCGCTATGGGTTTTGCCGGTTAATTTTGCGGCAGCTGCAATTCTTGTAAATTCCGGCATTTTCAGGTATTCCCCGTCGTTGGTTTCGGGGTAGTATTGCGGCCTGCGCCCAATGCGGCGGGTATAAAACAATCCTTCATCAGCCAGATCGCCGTCGCCAAACATAAGCGGAAAACTGAGGATGTTCTTCCCCTCGATAAAAAATGGCCTTTGTTCCCTGAAAAATGTTTCATAGGTTGTCAGGTTCACCTGCGAGGGGTCGGCTTCAACCTGGCCAAAATCGGGATTCACTGTAACATCGAGGGTGAGGTTATTGGTAACCCCTATTTTTGCATCGAATCCGGCATTTGCAAAGTTTGAGTGTCCTTTTGCCCTGAACGGATTATCAGGTTCTTTCTCGAAGCGTTCGGTTCGGGCAACTACATAGGGCATTATATCGAGGTTTTTCCGAGGCTTTATGTTTGTAATGCCGTGTAACCTTCCGAATTGCGAAACCCATGAGTTTTGTTTACGGTCTGTGGGTTGCCATAACGATAATTCCTCCCTGCGGAAAATGAGCCTTCCAACCTGTAAACCCCATCCACCGTTGGTTTTATTTACAAAACGCAATTGCGAAAATGGGATTTTCATTTCGGCATACCACCCTTTATCGTCAGCCGAGGTTTTAACCCACCATATCGGGTCCCAGGTTTTATCTTCGCCACCTCCATCGTTGCTGATAACATAGTCTTCTTTAACTCCTGAGGCAGTAACCACAAATGCAAAAGCTGTTCTTTGGTCGTTAAAGGTATCGAACTGAATGCCCACCCGGTCGCCATCTGGTTCGTCGCGCCTCGATAACCGCTGAACTATGCTGTCAGGTTCAGTGTCGAAGGCCCTGAAACCTACATAAACGTAATTTTCATCGTACAAAATTGAAAACTCAGTCTGCTGCAAAGGTAGCGCCCCTTCAACCGGTTTATGCTGAATAAAGTTCCCCTGCCAGTGGGCGTTTTGCCATACCGGTTCGTTCAGTTTTCCATCAATGGTAATCGTATGACCATCGGTTCGGGTTGCATCATACTTCCTCTTTTCGTTGTTTTGTGCAAATACACTGACTGCACAGCATAGCAGCAACATGGCTGTAATGTATCTCATGGCTTTTGGATAATTTTCCTTATGACGATTGAATTTTGGGTTCGTTACATTCGGATATGATTTTGTTTGAAAAAAAAATCCGGATAGTTTTCAAAGTTGTACTTTTGAACAGAAAATTTACGGAATGGCATCCATGAATATTTTTTATACACCTGAAATTGCCGGCGACATGGCATATCTCGATGAAGTAGAGTCGGGTCATGCGGTAAAGGTTATGCGCTTAAAAAAAGGGGATAACCTGACCCTTACCGACGGTAAAGGAAACTGGTATGAAGGGGTGGTTGAGGTATCGCACCCCAAAAGATGCCAGGTTAGGATTGCCTCATCGAAAGTTGACGGGGAAAACAGAAAGTACCGGTTGACCATAGCGGTGGCGCCCACAAAAAATGCTGACAGGATTGAATGGTTTCTCGAAAAAGCTACCGAAATCGGTATCGATACGTTTATACCTGTGCTTTGTACATTCAGTGAACGGAAAAACATTAATACCGGACGATTGGCGAAAGTTGCCCTGGCAGCCATGAAACAATCGCTGAAATCAATGCTTCCCCATGTTGAAGAAATTTTTACTTTTTCTGATCTGATATCCAGGCCTTTTGAAGGCAGGAAGCTTATTGCCCATTGCTATGCGGGACCGAAACCCCATTTGAAAAATGTTGTTAAGCCCGGCGAAAATGTCCTGATTTTGATTGGCCCTGAGGGTGATTTTAGTCCCGAAGAAGTAAAAAAGGCTGTTGAAAATGGTTTTCAGGAAGTTACCCTTGGCTCTTCAAGATTAAGAACAGAAACAGCGG
>CAZMDP010000452.1:0-3026 GCA_964565015.1 uncultured Prolixibacteraceae bacterium
TTTTGATAGTTACATTCTGGTATTTTGGCCCTAAAATTTTATACACCTTAGTTCGTGTGTCACTTGAAACCACCGGTTGGCTACCGGGTTGCGGAAGAACATATTTCCGGCCTGCAATCAACGTATTGTTTGGGCCTAAGCGGCTCTTATTCAATTCAACAAACGCATGAAAATCTGAGGGTTGAAGTCCGTGCTTCTTCAAAAGACTGTAAATTCCATCGCCTTGTTGTGCAACCACCTCCCGGGTCTGGTTTTGTGCCTGAAGACTCAGGCTTAAAAACAAAATAATCGGAAAAAATATCAATTTATTCATACAATATTGCCGGAAATTTGAACAAAAAATCAATCTTTGAACTCTGAAATCAAGAACAATTTGCGTTAAATATAACGGTTTGTTCCAACAGAAATTGAATATTATGAAACGATCTATTAAATACGGGTTGTTAATAACGGCGCTATTGGCCGTTCTGATGGCATGTAAACCATCGTACAATGTGGTTGACAGTGCCTTTAAAAACAAGGTTATTTCACCTGAAACCACAGATATTGACAGTACCTTTGTGCTGAAATATCTGCCATTCAAAGAAAAACTCGATGCCGAAATGGATGAAGTGATCGGTTATTCGAAATCCGATCTCGTGAAGAACAAACCTGAGAGTAAAATGACCAATTTTCTGGCTGATTTACTGTTGGAAGAAACCATCCTTATTCTCGATGAAACAGGGGCCGGAGTTATACCCGATATTTCCTTTCTTAATTATGGTGGAATCCGCACCGGAATTTCACAAGGCGATGTTACGGTGAGAAAAATATTCGAGGTTATGCCATTCGAAAACGAACTGGTTGTATTGCAGCTTCCGGGAAGCGAAGTACAGCAGTTTCTCGACCTGATTGCTTCGCGTGGGGGCGATAGTTTGAGTGGTGTCCGCTTCAGGATAAATAACAATAAGGCAACGCAGGTTTATATCGGTGGAGAGCCAATCTCGCCCGACAGGCTCTATTGGCTGGCCACAAGCGATTATGTTGCCGATGGCGGCGATAGCTATGCCATGCTGCAAAACCACCAACAAAGGATCGAAACCGGGGCAAAAATCAGGGACGTGATTATTCAATATATGAAAAGGATACAAGCCGACGGACAGATTATTGACCCTGTAACCGATGGGAGGATCGTAAATGAATAGAAGGATTTTTATTAAAAACTTACTGGCCGGATCGGCCGGGCTAACCTTTGGGGCTGCGCCGCTGGTATCTTATGCCAGGCGCGACATGGTTACGCTGACTTTGTTGCATACCAACGATCTGCATTCACAGATCGAACCATTCGATGAAAACCATCCGCGGTTTGCCGGAAGGGCAGGTTTTGGGCGCATTGCCAGACTTGTAAACAATACCCGAATCGAAAATCCTAACCTGATGCTGCTCGATGCCGGCGACTTTTTTCAGGGAACGCCTTATTTCAATTTCTTTGGGGGTGATCTGATCCTGAAACTCATGTCCGATCTGGGTTACGATGCCGGTACGTTGGGCAATCACGAATTTGACAATGGACTTGAAGGATTGCACGATCCGTTGAAAAGCGCCGGTTTTCCGCTCGTCAATTCAAATTATAGTTTTGAAGGTACCATCCTCGAAGGAAAATTTCCGCGCTTCAGGATATTTAATAAACAAGGGGTTAAAGTAGGCTTATACGGATTAGGCATTGAACTGAGGGGGTTGGTCAACGCCAGGCAATATGGCGGGGTGCGTTACAATGACCCTGTTCCGGTTGCACTCGAAATGGAAAAATTCCTGGTACTCGACCAGAAGTGCGATTTTGTGGTTTGCCTTTCGCACCTCGGCCTGCGTTATCAGGACAGCAAAATCAGCGATGTTGCCCTGGCTGCACTTACTGCGCATACCGATGTAATCATCGGCGGGCACACCCACAGCTTTCTCGAAGAACCGTTGCAGATAAAAAACAGCAAAGGTAATATGGTGGTAGTTAACCAGGCACACTACGGAGGTTTGGTGGTTGGCCGACTTGATTTTGTTTTTGAACGCAACCGCAGGGCTCCGAAAAGGCTCGTTTCCGATAAAAATCAGACCTTATGAACCGGCTGGTACGAATATTATTATCCGTTTCGGCAGGTGTCATGTTAAGCCTTTCATGGCTAAGTTTTCCGGGCTGGTTGCTTTTTGTGGCTATGTTACCTTTACTTGCCCTCGATCAGTTTTTTCTTAATAGAAAAAAACAGTTTAAGAGCGTTGCTTTCTGGAGCCATTCCTTTCTTGCCTTCCTCATATGGAATGGGCTTACTACCTGGTGGATTTTACATGCAACTGCGGTTGGCGCTCTTCTGGCTATTGTGGCCAATTCGCTGCTGATGTCGGCTACTTTGTGGCTTGCCCACCTAATCAGGCGCAATTCGGCAGGAGCGATGGGTTACCTGGCATGGGTGGTTCTTTGGCTTACCTTTGAGTTTTTTCATTTTCACTGGGACATAGAGTGGCCCTGGCTGACCCTTGGCAACGGCTTTGCCAATAATATAAAAATGGTTCAGTGGTACGAATTTACGGGTGTTTTAGGGGGAAGTCTCTGGGTTTTAACGGTAAATATCCTGCTATTTTCTGTTTTGAAAGAATATGCTGCCCATCAGAATTTCAAATCCATAAAGCGCAGAGTGAGTTTTCTTTCGATTATTGTATTCCTTCCGGTTATTGTTTCCCTGTTTGTTTATCTGAAATACCAGGAAGATGGCGAAATCCGAAAAGTTCTTATTGTTCAGCCGAATATTGATCCTTATTCCGAAACTTTCGATGATGGCGCCGTTAACGATAAACTGATGAAATTTATCCGTTTGACCGAATCGGCACTAACCCCTGATGTGGATTATATAATTGGCCCGGAAACTGTTTTTGAACAACAATGGGAAGAAGACCGCCTTTTATCCTATCCGGCAGTTGCCCGGCTTCAGGATTTTTCGCTTTCCGGATCAAATCCCGGATTGATTATCGGTGCCTCAACCTTTCGGATTTACCCCGAT